>CAYHES010000047.1:14730-15567 GCA_964355495.1 uncultured Acidiferrobacterales bacterium | reverse complement strand
GGTGCTCTCGCCTCATTGAGGCGAGAGAGGATTGAAACTTTGGGGGCGCCGGGCGATGACCTGGAGGAGGATGTGCTCTCGCCTCATTGAGGCGAGAGAGGATTGAAACCGGACAAATATAAAAGCCGCCAACATCCTCGAAAAGTGCTCTCGCCTCATTGAGGCGAGAGAGGATTGAAACTTTTCGTGGGGGTGCCGCGCTCCCACGGCGGATCGTGCTCTCGCCTCATTGAGGCGAGAGAGGATTGAAACTTTATCCACGCGCCAAGGGCGATAATCGCTTGTGGTGCTCTCGCCTCATTGAGGCGAGAGAGGATTGAAACCTTGTCGGATCGCAAAGTGTAGCAGGCGATCCCCGTGCTCTCGCCTCATTGAGGCGAGAGAGGATTGAAACACCCGGAAATGGATACCGATCCCGGCCGGGCTGTGTGCTCTCGCCTCATTGAGGCGAGAGAGGATTGAAACTGAAATAGAAGTCCAGCTCGGCGCCGGCGCCGAGGTGCTCTCGCCTCATTGAGGCGAGAGAGGATTGAAACAGCAGCATATCGTTGCGCACCTCGGCCACCGATTGTGCTCTCGCCTCATTGAGGCGAGAGAGGATTGAAACACTTCTGTGGCCCGCGCCCCTCAAGCGGGCCGTTGTGCTCTCGCCTCATTGAGGCGAGAGAGGATTGAAACATCTGGACTTTGACCCGATGGGCGATCAGACCGGGTGCTCTCGCCTCATTGAGGCGAGAGAGGATTGAAACAATTGGGAATCGGTGCAGGGCGAGATGGGCCGCCGTGCTCTCGCCTCATTGAGGCGAGAGAGGATTGAAACATGAGCGTAACAACGAT
>CAYHES010000047.1:0-14630 GCA_964355495.1 uncultured Acidiferrobacterales bacterium | reverse complement strand
CGTTGTTACGCATTCTGGTGCTCTCGCCTCATTGAGGCGAGAGAGGATTGAAACATGAGCGTAACAACGATCGTTGTTACGCATTCTGGTGCTCTCGCCTCATTGAGGCGAGAGAGGATTGAAACACGCTCATGACGCGCCAGGCTTTAGGGGTTGGCGGGTGCTCTCGCCTCATTGAGGCGAGAGAGGATTGAAACCTATGTAATGAGGTGTTTTAGATCAGGCAACACGTGCTCTCGCCTCATTGAGGCGAGAGAGGATTGAAACAGTGCGAGGCGGTCGCATATCGAAAGGCCTTCTAGTGCTCTCGCCTCATTGAGGCGAGAGAGGATTGAAACTCACGGCACAAGCGGCTATCGCCCTTGGCGCGTGGGTGCTCTCGCCTCATTGAGGCGAGAGAGGATTGAAACCGTCCGGTCGAAGACGGCCGCTTCGAGATAATCGTGCTCTCGCCTCATTGAGGCGAGAGAGGATTGAAACTGAATATCCCGGCGCGCTCGAGTAGCCAGCCGACGGTGCTCTCGCCTCATTGAGGCGAGAGAGGATTGAAACGCCGATAGTGAGCCGCTGTCAAATGCCAACGCGGGTGCTCTCGCCTCATTGAGGCGAGAGAGGATTGAAACATGTGTGTATTCGGGTCTCTGGCGGTCGGTATCGGTGCTCTCGCCTCATTGAGGCGAGAGAGGATTGAAACCGCGCTATGCGTGTTCTGCATGATCTTGCGCAGGTGCTCTCGCCTCATTGAGGCGAGAGAGGATTGAAACCCGATGGATACCTCCGGCTGGAAGCGCGATACGTGTGCTCTCGCCTCATTGAGGCGAGAGAGGATTGAAACTTCGATGTGATGCGGCACGAGGGTGACCATGAGGGTGCTCTCGCCTCATTGAGGCGAGAGAGGATTGAAACCGCCGCCACTGCATCGAAGGCGCGTTGGCTTGCTGGTGCTCTCGCCTCATTGAGGCGAGAGAGGATTGAAACCAGTACATTACCGGGGACATGGCGGGATATAAGAGTGCTCTCGCCTCATTGAGGCGAGAGAGGATTGAAACGTTGAGGTGTTCATACAGCGCTACCGCCTGGTCCGTGCTCTCGCCTCATTGAGGCGAGAGAGGATTGAAACTCCCTATGCGCTGGTAACGACCTACTATTATATTGTGCTCTCGCCTCATTGAGGCGAGAGAGGATTGAAACGATGGCGGTCGGGGTATCCATCGAAGGCGAATCGAGTGCTCTCGCCTCATTGAGGCGAGAGAGGATTGAAACGCATGACCCCGATGCAGCGCACGCTTGTCGTATGGTGCTCTCGCCTCATTGAGGCGAGAGAGGATTGAAACAAGCACTAAATACCACCATGCAAACAGATCAGGGACTGTGCTCTCGCCTCATTGAGGCGAGAGAGGATTGAAACGGTCCGTTCCTGGCCGGTGGCATGGGGCCAAAACGTGCTCTCGCCTCATTGAGGCGAGAGAGGATTGAAACCTGGCTATCTGGCACCAGCACGCCTGTCCAATGGTGGTGCTCTCGCCTCATTGAGGCGAGAGAGGATTGAAACAATACGTGGGTTAGTGACCGGCGCGACGATGGTGGTGCTCTCGCCTCATTGAGGCGAGAGAGGATTGAAACGGTGAATGTGATAGCCGTGCCGCTGGCACCGATGAGTGCTCTCGCCTCATTGAGGCGAGAGAGGATTGAAACCCATCCGGCGGTGGTTGCCGTCTCGCCGTGGCATGTGCTCTCGCCTCATTGAGGCGAGAGAGGATTGAAACATTCCACTGCCGGCCTACTGGTAAAATATGTTGAGTGCTCTCGCCTCATTGAGGCGAGAGAGGATTGAAACTTGCGCGGCAAGAAGGTCTACGACCCGCGTACGGCGGTGCTCTCGCCTCATTGAGGCGAGAGAGGATTGAAACGGCCGAGACGCCCGGTGAGCCCTGGCGCATCGGCGTGCTCTCGCCTCATTGAGGCGAGAGAGGATTGAAACTTATCGATACCGTGCGCTTATGGGCCAGCGCCGCCGGTGCTCTCGCCTCATTGAGGCGAGAGAGGATTGAAACTGGGTAGCCTGCCGTTACCCCAGGGCCGAGCGCGTGCTCTCGCCTCATTGAGGCGAGAGAGGATTGAAACTTTGTGTTCGGTAATCCAGCGCTCAACGAGTAAACGTGCTCTCGCCTCATTGAGGCGAGAGAGGATTGAAACACCAATTGTCCACGCCTCATAACCATCATACCCAGTGCTCTCGCCTCATTGAGGCGAGAGAGGATTGAAACTCGCCAAAACCATCCAGAGCGACGACATTCGCGCGTGCTCTCGCCTCATTGAGGCGAGAGAGGATTGAAACCTTCGATAAATTGTTGGCCGATCTGGAAGAAGCCGTGCTCTCGCCTCATTGAGGCGAGAGAGGATTGAAACTGCTGATGGAGTTTGCAATGCCATCTAGGTTACTGTGCTCTCGCCTCATTGAGGCGAGAGAGGATTGAAACCCCGGTCATGATGAGCGAATATGCCCCGAACACGCGTGCTCTCGCCTCATTGAGGCGAGAGAGGATTGAAACGCCCGCCATCGCACCATCGCGCCGCTCAATCCGTGGTGCTCTCGCCTCATTGAGGCGAGAGAGGATTGAAACGTCATTGATGCCCTGACGATACTGCCGCGCTTTGTGCTCTCGCCTCATTGAGGCGAGAGAGGATTGAAACTCTGATGCTGCTCAACGTGAGCATTGCCGCCGCGCGTGCTCTCGCCTCATTGAGGCGAGAGAGGATTGAAACTTTCCCACAACGACATGTCGAATCGGTGTCCACGGTGCTCTCGCCTCATTGAGGCGAGAGAGGATTGAAACTGGCCGCCAAGGATCAGGACGACGATGGTCGGATGTGCTCTCGCCTCATTGAGGCGAGAGAGGATTGAAACGTTCCGCGATGGCTGCAAAGTGCAGTCCGTCAAGGGTGCTCTCGCCTCATTGAGGCGAGAGAGGATTGAAACCTGGCTATCTGGCACCAGCACGCCTGTCCAATGGTGTGCTCTCGCCTCATTGAGGCGAGAGAGGATTGAAACTTGGGCGCATGGATCAAGACCCAGCGCGACATTAGTGCTCTCGCCTCATTGAGGCGAGAGAGGATTGAAACATTACAGCCAGCGGCGGGGGCGTTGCGTCCGGCGGTGCTCTCGCCTCATTGAGGCGAGAGAGGATTGAAACGACCTGACCGAAGCACTGCTGAACGTGCGCGGGCGGTGCTCTCGCCTCATTGAGGCGAGAGAGGATTGAAACTATGCAGCGCCTCGGCCACTGGCAGCATGTTGCCGTGCTCTCGCCTCATTGAGGCGAGAGAGGATTGAAACCATCTGTCGGTCAAGGACATAGTTCGCCTTGTCGTGTGCTCTCGCCTCATTGAGGCGAGAGAGGATTGAAACGTGGTCAAGGCCATAGGCCTGGAGCAGAACACCTGTGCTCTCGCCTCATTGAGGCGAGAGAGGATTGAAACGCCTATCACATTCTCAAAGGCCACCCGGGCGACCGTGCTCTCGCCTCATTGAGGCGAGAGAGGATTGAAACACGACCCTGGTGCCGAGTACGCCGAGGTCTTGCCTGTGCTCTCGCCTCATTGAGGCGAGAGAGGATTGAAACGAACGTGGCATTGCCTGCGCCGTCGCTGTTCACGGTGCTCTCGCCTCATTGAGGCGAGAGAGGATTGAAACCGACGGCACCGTGCGCATCGAAGAGCAGATCACGAGTGCTCTCGCCCCAGAGGGGCGAGAGAGGATTGAAGCTGGCAGTTTACGTTGTGGGATTGGGTGCTGCACCGGCGAAGCGGCGCCGAGCCCGCTTCCGAGTTCGAGCGGGCGAACATCCCGGACACGGAAGTGCTGTCCTAGCTCGCGGAGCAGGCGGGTGGAAGGTGTTCGCCAGGCACAACCACATCGGCAGGATTGAAACCCATATGGATACGCTGACGCTATTTCATCCAGTTTTGCACTCGCAGACCGGGAACGCGCGAGAATTCCCGGACGTTGTTGGTGACCAGCACCACGCCCAAACCAAGCGCGTGGGCGGCAATCAGGGTGTCGAGCGGGCCGATGGGCTTGCCCTTGCGCTCCAGCGTGGCGCGCAACTCGCCATAGCGCCTGGCGGCAATCTCATCGAGGGGCGCGAGGTCGAGGCGTGCCAGAAACAGTTCAACCCGGCGGCGATTGTGGTCACGGCGCTCGCTGTTGGCGATACCGAACTCCAGCTCGCACAAGGTCACCGCCGAGTACAGCACCTGCCCGTAGCGCAAACTGCCCATGCGCGCCAGCACCTGCTCGTAGCCAGGGCGCCGGTTGATAAGAAAAATGCAGGCGTCGGTGTCGAGCAGGTAACGCATCAGCGGGCGCGCGGGCGGCGGCGTTTCGGCTGGCGCTTGGGCTGCTCGCGCTCAATCTGAAATCCCGGTTCGAGATCGTCCAGGATGGCGCGCAGTTCCTTGGCGTTGTAGCGTTCCGGGAACAGGATGACCGCATCGCCGAGGCGCTTCACCACCACCTCGCCCCCCTCGAACCGGAATTCCTTGGGCAGGCGCACGGCCTGACTTTTACCGTTGGTGAACAATTTGGCGAGTTGCACGGGAACCTCCTGCGGGGTGATTAATATATACCCAGTATATACGACCGGCCCTGCGGGTCAAAATACCAGGCGTCCCGCCGCCTTCTTGCCGGTCTGCATATCTTTTTCCAGTAGTCGAGCGGCGTCAGCACCTCGGTGCCCTCACCCCACTGGGGCAAGGACACTATTGAGGTTTACGTAATTCGTTGACGCCTTTCTGTAGTTTTTACGGTGCTCCCGGATTTCGCTACGCTCCATCCGGGCTACGGGTTGTACGGAATTTATGTAATTCTCAGAGAGTGGGCCGGAGCATCAACTGCGCGCCGGCCGCTTGGCGAGTTTGCGTTGAAGCGTGCGCCGGTGCATGCCGAGGCGGCGCGCGGTCTCGGAGATGTTGCCCTGGCACTCGCTGAGCACTTTCTGGATATGCTCCCACTCCAGGCGCGCGACCGACAGCGGCTTCGATCCGACCGGCAGGGCGGCATCCCCCTCGGTACGATGGAAGGCGGCAAGAATTTCGTCCGCATCCGCCGGCTTGGCGAGGTAATGGGTGGCGCCGAGCTTGACGGCCTCGACGGCGGTGGCGATGGAGGCATAGCCGGTGAGCATCACGATGCGCGTGTTCTCGTCGAGCTGTTTCAGTTTCTGCACCAGCACCAGCCCGGACGGGCCGGGCATCTTGAGGTCGATCACCGCGTACTCGGGCGGATCCTGCGCCGCTGCCTCCAGTCCGGATGGCACGTCGTGCGCCACGCGTACCGCGTAGCCGCGCTTTTCAAGAGCCTCGGTCAGCACCGCGCGGAACGTGGCGTCGTCGTCCACCAGCAGCAGTGACGGGCGGTCGTCGTGATCGGTCGCGTTCATATCCCCCTCACCCTACCCTCTCCCGGAGGGAGAGGGGATACCGGTTTTGCCGCCGCGTCCGGAACGCGCAGCGCGGCGAGCGGCAACCGTAGACGGCAGAGCACACCGCCGCCGTCGCGCGGCATGAGGCGCACGGCGCCGCCGAAGCGGTTGAGTGTGGTGTAGGCCAGGAACAGGCCGAGGCCGAGGCCGTCGCTCTTGGTGGTGAGGAACGGCGCGCCGGCGCTCGCCTGCACCTCCGGCGCCAGCCCGGCGCCGCGATCGGCGATCTCCAGCACCAGCTCGTCCGCGTTCCAGCGGGCATCGATCTCGACACTGTCCGGCGAGGCATCGGCGGCATTGTTGAGGATGTTGGTGATCGCCTGTGCCAGGGTCAGTTCGGCGACCACGCGCGGCGCCGGCTGTGTCCCTGCGAAATGCTGGCGCGCGTTGACTCCCGGACGCAGCGTCTGCCACTTCTCCATCAACTCGCGCAGCCAGGCATCGAGCGCCAGACTCTGGCCGGATTCGGCGCGCACCTGGCCGGCGGATGCCGAGAGCGAGGCGAGGATCTCCTTGCAGCGCGCGATCTGCGTGCGCAAGATGCCGAGCCGGTCGGCCGACACGCCCTCGCCCGGCGCGATGTCCTTGACCAGCACCGCCATGGTGGCAAGCGGCGTGCCGAGTTCGTGCGCCGCGCCGGTGGCGAGCGTGCCGAGCGCGAGGATGCGCTCGTGCTTCAGCTCCTGCTCGCGCATCGCGGCGAGCAACTGGTCGCGGCTGCGCACCGTGGCCGCCATCTTCACCGCGAACCAGGCGATCAGGCCGGCGCTCAGCACGAACCCGATCCACATGCCGAGCACGTGCAGGGCGAACTCGTCGCCGTGCGCACCGTGGCCCTGCGGCAGCGGCACATACCAGAACATGAGCGCGCTGTAGCAGGCCACGGTGGCCGCGGCCACCACCCAGGTGTAGACACCGGGCAGCGCCGCCGCGGTGAGTGCGAGCGGCAGCAGATACAGCATGACGAACGGATTGGTCGAGCCGCCGCTGAAATAGAGCAGGACGGTGAGCGCGGCCACATCCAGCAGCAGCTGGCCGAACAGCTCGGCGTCGCGCACCGGCCACGGCCGCCGCAGCCGCAGCCCGGTGAGAAAATTGAGCGCCGCCATGCCCGCGATGGTCCACACCAGCGGACGCTGCGGCAACAACATGTGCAGGTTGACGACCGCCACCCACAACGCCAGCGCCTGGCAGGCGAGCGCGATATAGCGCAGCGCCAGCAACCGCCGCAGGTTGATGGCGGACGTGGACGGCGGCGGAAGGGGTTTCATGGGCAGCAAGGTAATGGGAACCTCTAAAAATTGGTAATCCCTTCTCCCTAGTGAATGGGGCTTCATTCACTAAGGCGAGGATGAGGGGATATTTAATTCATGTATTTACATCCCTCACCCTAACCCTCTCCCGGAGGGAGAGGGGATTTTTAGAGGTTCCCTAATGTCGATTCTACTGCCTCCAGTACGGCGCACAAAGGCGGGGTGCGGCAATGTGTCGCGTTGCTGCGCTACTGGTCATCAGTTAGCTTCGCGCGGCTCCTGGCAAGAATGCGCTTCGGTTCGCCAGGATCGGTTAACTCACACAACAATCTATCCATCAGGCCATTGCCCATGAAACTCGCTTCGTTGCCATCCTCCCTGCTGCTGTCCGCCACATTGTTTTCCATCGCCTCCCTGCCCGCCGCGGCGGAGGACAGGCCGGAGGGAGCTACCCGGCTCGAGGAAGTGGTGGTGACCGCCACCAAGACCGAGAAGGAGATATCGGAGGCCCCGGCTACCGTCAGCGTCGTAACCAAGGACAATATCGAACAGACCAACGTGCAGTCGGCCGACGAAGCGCTCAAGTTCCTGCCCGGGGTTTACGCCACGCGCCCGGGCGGCCACGAGCCCAGCGTCATGGGGACCAATGTGTTGTTGCGGGGTATCCCCGATTATTCCCGCACCCTGGTGCTGGTCGACGGCCAGACCCTCAACGACCCCTACATCGGCGCGGTGACCTGGGAATCCGTTCCGCCCGAAACGATCGAGCGCATCGAAGTGGTGCCGGGACCGTTTTCCTCGCTCTACGGCGGCAGCGCCATGGGCGGCGTGATCAACATCATCACCAAGACGCCGACCAAGCGGGATGTCTCCGTCAAGGCCGGCTACGGCACCAACAATTTCATGAGCGGCTCGCTCGTGTACCAGGATCGTCTCAGCGAGCGCGTCGGGGTGGCGCTCGACTACGGCTACAAGCGCAGCGACGGCTACATCAAGGACGAGGTGGTGGTGGCAGCCGGCGGCGGCGGCGGGACGGCGGTGACCGGTGCACAGCAGACCACCGATTCACAGGGGAACGTGCGCTACCTGATCGGCGACAAGGGCGCGAATGCCTGGGATTCGGAGAACATCGGGGCCAAGCTGTACTTCGATCTCACCGGCACATCGAAACTCACGCTGGGGGCTTCGCGCTTCACCTACGGCAGTTTCGACCGCAACCACTTCAACACCTACCTCCGGGACGCCAGCGGCAATCCGGTCAGCAACGGCAACGTGACCTTGAGTGAATTCGGTGCCAATGTCACCGTCAGGGAGAGGTCTTTCCTCACCGGGCCGGACAGCGCCATCAAGGAGCAGAACCGCTACACGATGGAATACGAGAATCGACTGGGCAAGGGCTCGTCCCTCAAAGCGACGCTCGGTTACACCGACATTCCCCTGTATAACAACTACATCGTGCCAGGAACAACGGCAACGCTGAGTGGCGGACCGGCGACGCGTCTGCTGCGCCCGAACAGCGAGCTGGCCGGTTCGGTTCAGGTAAGCTTTCCGGCCTCCGATCGGCACTATGTTGTCACGGGGATCTCGGCGGGCAAACGGATGATCGACACCGTTACCTACAACATCACCGATTGGCGGGATCCGGACGCGACCGGGACGATTGCCAACCAGACCGCGGGCGAAGACCAATCCTATGCGGTGTATGTTCAGGACGAGATCACCCTGTCCAGCACGCTGACGGCCTATCTCGGCGGACGTTACGACTACTGGATGACCGAAGGCTTCGTCGAGGTGGCCGGTGCACGGACACAGTACGACACGCGCGACCAGTCCTACTTCAGCCCGAAGGCGTCCCTGGTCTATCGACCCGATCAAAGAACCACCCTTCGCACTTCGGCGGGCAGCGCATTCCACGCGCCGGTGCTGCGTGACACCTTCGGCTATTGGACGCCTGCGACGGGCTACACATTCGACCCGAACCCCGACCTGAAGCCGGAGACGCTCACCTCCTGGGAGGTAGGCGCCGAACGGAGAATTGGCGGCGGGACGCTGCTGCGGGCCACCTATTTCTACAACAAGCTGAAAGACCTCATCTATCGCACCTCGGATGCCACCACCCTGACCGAGAGCGTCACGAACGCCGGCGAGGCCAGGATCAAAGGCGTGGAACTCGAATTGCGCCAACAGCTCACCAGCGGCCTGGGCGCCTTTGCCAGCGTGACCTTAAACGACCCGAAGATCATCGAGAATCCGACGAAGCCCACAACCGAGGGCAAGTATATGACCCGAACGCCCCGCGAGACGGCCAAGGCCGGTGTGCAGGGCAAGCGCGGCGCCTGGAGCGGCTCGCTGCTCGGCGCTTACGTCGGCAAGGTGTACGCCAACGATGAAAACCTGGACGTGGTGAGCGGCGTCTACGGCTCCTACGACGCCCATACCCTGGTCAACGCCAAGCTGGCCTACGCGGCCGGAAAACATGCGACACTTTCACTGGCCGTGGACAACCTGCTCGATCGCGAATACTACGAGTCGTCGAAGGCCATGGGCCGCGCTGTCTACGGAGAGGTCGCGTTCCGGTTCTGACCGGCGAGGTTGACGGCAGGAAGACAATGGGGAACCTCTAAAAATTCCCTCTCCCTCCGGGAGAGGGTTAGGGTGAGGGATGTAAATACATGAATTAAATATCCCCTCATCCTCGCCTTAGTGAATGAAGCCCCATTCACTAGCAGCCTGTCGGACTTAACAAAAAATCTTCGTACGATTCCACAGGTGGCACGAACGATGAATTTGCACACAGTTGTCTGTTCGGTGTCAAAGAAAACGCACACAGGCCACCCTGATACGTTTAATCATCTATGTCGGACACTTTCGCATAGAATAATTCATCATTTCTCGATCGGTTCAGGCTAAGTCCGACAGGCTGCTAGGGAGAAGGGATTACCAATTTTTAGAGGTTCCCAATGATGAAATTCATCTCGATACCTGGTTTGCTGGCCGGCCTTTGCCTGGCGTTGGCGGGGTGTGCGACCGACGCGCACCGGCACGGAATGACCGCGGCGGATGCGGCCGCGCCTTCCCGCGACCGCGACAAAATGTGGCGCGAGACGCTGGCCAGGCCATCGTTGGCGGTCACGGGCACGTTCGACGAAAAAGGATGGCTGTGGACGGTAGCCATCCAAGGCCAGCACCTGCGCGTCAACCATTCGGATGACCTGGGCGTTTCCTGGAGCACGCCGGTCCGGGTCAACATGGACGCGGAGAATATTCTGGGGGATGGGGAAAATCGCCCGAAGATTATCGCGCGCAACGGGATCGTTTACGTGTCCTACACGCAGGGGCTGGCGAAACCGATGTCCGGGAACATCCGCTTCGCCCGCTCCGTGGACGGCGGAAAAACCTTTTCGGCCCCGGTCACGGTCAACGACAACCGCGACATCATCAGCCATCGCTTCGAGGCGCTCGCGGTAAGCGACAAGGGCGAGATCCATCTCGCCTGGCTCGACAAGCGCGCCCAGCACGACGCCCAGTCCAGCAACATTCCCTACCGCGGCGCGGCGCTCTACCATGCCGTGTCGCGCGATGGTGGCGCGAGCTTCGGCGCAAACACCAAACTTGCCGACCACAGCTGCGAGTGCTGCCGCGTGGCGATGGCCATGGACCCGTCCGGCACGCCGGTGATCGTCTGGCGGCATGTGTACGGCAAGAACGTGCGCGATCACGCCGTGCTGCGCCTCGATGGCGCGTCACAACCGCAACGCGTGGCGCACGACAACTGGCGGATCGACGCCTGCCCGCATCACGGCCCGACGCTCGGCATCGCGCCCGACGGCACCTATCACGTCGCCTGGTTCACCGGCGCCACCGCAAACCCCGGCCTGTTCTACGCGCGCTCCAGCGATGCCGGCAAACACTTTTCCGCGCCACTCGCCTTCGGCAATCCCGCGGCGCAGGCCGGCCGGCCGCAGGTGCTGGCGCTGGGCGCGCGTGTGTGGCTCGCGTGGAAGGAGTTCGATGGCAAACGGGCGGTGATCCGCGGCCAGCATTCGCGTGACGGCGGCCGCACGTTCGCCAAGCCGGTCACGCTGGCGGCCAGCGAAGGCGCTTCCGACCACCCGCTTCTGATCAGTAACGGCGCGCGTGCGCTGCTCTCCTGGAACAGTGCCGCGGAAGGACTCCGCGTCCTGCCGCTGTCCGGGGTCCAACCATGACGCGTGCCTTGCGGGTCGCGCTCTTGCTGCTCACGGCACTTGCCGGCGCGACGGCGCAGGCCGCCGGACCCAAGCCGTTCGTGGCCGGCAGCATGCAACAGATTCGCGCCGCGCATGCCGGCCGGCCGTTTCTGCTGGCGCTCTGGTCGCTCACTTGCAGTCATTGCCAGGAAGAACTGGCGCAGCTCGGAAAGCTCCATGAGCAGCGCCCGGAACTGAATGTGGTATTGGTCTCGACCGACACGCCCGACGACGCCGCGACACTCACCGCCACTCTCGCCCGCCACGGGCTGGCGCGCGCCGAGTCCTGGGTGTTCGCCGACGGCTTCGCGGAGCGCCTGCGGTTCGAGATCGACCCGCGCTGGGGCGGCGAGCTGCCGCGAACCTACCTGTACGCCGCGGATCATTCCGCCCGCGCCGTCAGCGGCCGGCTCGATCCGCAACAGCTCGAACCGTGGATACAGCGGCATTTTCCGGGGGCCGTCCGGTCCGGGCGCTGACCCGGCCGGCTGCGGCATCTTGCCGCATTCAGGCGACACGCCGGACCCACTAAGATACAGCGGTCTTCCCCACAACCTGCGGGAACCCCAAGGCCGTGCCGCCCGAAGCCGCGATGTCGCACATCTCCGCCATTCCCCGCCACGAAGGCGCCGATGCGCCAAGCCACTGGCTTATCGCCTTCGCGCTGATCGCCGCCGTGCACCTGGTGGTGGGATATGGCATCGGCCGGCAATCGTCGGACGGCAGCGCGGCGGCGGCGCTGCCGATCGTGCAGGTGTCGCTCGTCACGAACCTGCCGCCCAAATTCAAGGTGACGCCGCTCCAGACCAAGACCGCACCGTCGAAGCCGCAGGCCGAGACGCGCCGGGAAGAGACCGGCGAGACGCCGGCCGCGCGCGCCGAGGCGAAGAAAGACGAAGACGCCGCGGACGACGTCGAACCGATCTACAGCGCCGCCTATCTCAACAACAACCCGCCGGCCTATCCGGCGGCCGCGCGCCGGCGCGGCATCGAAGGCACGGTCGTCATCCGCGCCGAGATCCATGACAACGGCCGTTGCCATCACGTCGCGATCAGGAAAAGCAGCGGTCATCCGCTGCTCGACAAGGCGGCGCTCGATGCCGTCCGCGATTGGCGCTTCGTGCCGGCGCGCCGCGGCAGCCGGATCGTCACGGCCTGGGTCGATGTGCCCATCACCTTCCGGCTGAACAACTGAACCAGGACCGCGCATGCTTGGAACCTCCTCCGTCGTCGTGACCGCCACCCTGTGGCTGCTGATCGGTTTCTCGGTGCTCACCTGGACCCTCATCGTCATGAAGGGCCGCCTGCGCTGGCGGCTCGGACGCCTGAATCGCGCGTTCCGCGACGCCTTCTGGGCGGAACGCGATCTCGCCGCGGCCGAGGCCCTCGCCGGCGCCCACCCGGGCCCGCTGGCGCGCGTCTGCCGCGCCGGGCTCGACGCGCTGCGCGACCTCGGCAAGGACGGCGAGCACAGCCTGCAGTTCACCGGTGACCGGCGCGACGTGATCGAGGCAAGCCTGCGCCAGCAGATCCAGAACGAGCAGCACGCGATCGAGAGCGGGCTCACGATCCTCGCCAGCATCGGCAGCACCGCGCCGTTCGTGGGGCTGTTCGGAACGGTGTGGGGCATCATGCACGCGCTGCAAGACATCTCCCGCACCGGCAGCGCAAGCCTCGACGTGGTCGCGGGCCCGGTCGGCGAGGCGCTGATCGCCACCGCCATCGGCATCGCCACCGCGGTGCCGGCGGTGCTCGCCTACAATTACGGCGTGCGCCGCGCGCGCCTGTACGTGGCCGAGATGGAGGACTTCGCCACCGGCTTCCTGCGCGTCGCGCTCAAGGCCGGCCTGAACCCGAAGCGGGGCAAGTAGCGTGGGCCCGCAGACGCGCAGCGAGCATGCCGCGATGAGCGAGATCAACGTCACGCCGCTGGTGGACGTGATGCTGGTGCTGCTCGTCATTTTCATCGTCACCGCGCCGCTGCTGATCCAGGCGGTGCCGGTGGAGCTGCCCAAGACCGCGCCCACCCGGCCGGTGAGCGAACCGCGCAACGTCGCCTTAAGCATCAACCGCCAGGGCGAGGTGTTTCTCGACCGCCAGCCGGTCGCGCTCGCGGCACTCGAAGGCGTGCTCACCGCGCAGCGCGCCAACCACGCCGAGATCAACCTCCTGCTGCAAGCCGATCGCGACGTGCCGTACGGGCGCGTGGCGCAGGTGATGGCGGCCGCGCAGCGCGCCGGCATCACGCGCCTGGCGTTCGTGACCGTCCCCGAATAGACGGCGCCGCGCGCCGGCGCTCCCGGCCGGTTTGGTTCTTGCCGGCCCACGTGGAATAATCGCCGGCACGCGCGGGCGACGCGCCAACAAACCACGATCCCACGAGGAGAACTCCATGCGCCGTAACGCCGTGCTTGCCCTGGCCCTGCTCAGCGTCACCCTTACCGGCTGCCTGCGGACCGCGCCCGGAACGGCCGTTGCCACCGCCGAACCGGTGCGCTCCGCCGACTGGATCGCGGCGCTGCCGGAGGGCGACATCCGCCGCCAGGTGGTGCTCGGCTGCACGCCCTGCCACCAACTCGGCCCGCCG
This sequence comes from uncultured Acidiferrobacterales bacterium, assembly GCA_964355495.1. Classification (GTDB taxonomy): domain Bacteria; phylum Pseudomonadota; class Gammaproteobacteria; order Acidiferrobacterales; family UBA6901; genus UBA6901. The sequence continues at coordinate 1,078 of CAYHES010000047.1, read as the reverse complement.
GTCGCCACCCGCACATCGCTTGAGGACTGGCGCGCGGTGATCGCGCGCATGAAGAAGATCGACGACGATCTCGATCTGGCGCTCATCCGCCTCGACGCCGAGCAGCTCGCGCAGTGGCTGGCGCAAAACGCCAAAATGCCGAAAGAAGGTTTCCGCGTCGCGACCGCGCCCGCCGAGGTCCGCGAGTACGCGGCCGGCGCCAAGACCGGCTTCTATCACGACATGGCGGTGACCGCCGGGCGCGCCTGGATCGCCGACTACTTCGGCAACAAGCTGTACGGCATCGACGTCGACAGCGGCGCGGTGGAGACCCACGACCTGCCGGTGGACGTCAAGCCCGGCAAGCCGGGCGGCGCGCACCAGATCGACGTCACCCGCGACGGCCTGTTGTGGATCACGTTCACCAAGTCGGAGCAGGTGATCCGCTTCGACCCGCGGACGAAGGAGTTCAAGGTCTACAACGGCTTCGAGAAGGGCGGCAACGTGCAGTACTTCGTGGTGGACGCCGACCGTTACGTGTATCAGGACCAGGGCGGCGGCATCTGGATGACGCATTTCTCGCGCGAGATCCTGTCGCGCCTCGACCCCGTGACCGGCAAGATCACCGTCCACAAGACGCCGCGCACCGAAGGCATGAGCGAGAAAGGCGTGCATCTGTACGCCGCGGTCGCCGACAGCAAGGGCCGGCTGTGGTACACCGAGACCCACGGCAACCGTCTCGGCATGCTCGACCCCGTGAGCGGCGAGACCTTCGAGTTCGACATGCCGCACACGCACGTCGGGCCCAAGCGCCTGGCGATCGACCCGGACGACGTGCTGTGGATCCCGGAGCTGGCGACCGGCAAGATCGACGTGTACGACACCCGCGCGCGCAAGTTCACCGACCGGCTGACGCTGCCGATCCCGGGCGACTTCCCCTACGGCATCCGCCGCAACCGCCACACCGGCGACCTGTGGGTAACCGGCTCGGGCTCGGACAGCCTCTACCGGCTCGACCCGAAGACCAAGCGCTTCACGGTCTATCGCCTGCCGCGCCTCGGCGCCTACACGCGCACCGTGGCGTTCGACGAGCGCGGCT
>CAYHES010000046.1:0-15751 GCA_964355495.1 uncultured Acidiferrobacterales bacterium | reverse complement strand
GCTGGAAATTGGCTATGAAAGATGTGTGCATAGATTAGCCCGGAGGGAGAAGGGATGGGTGCTTTTTGTGTGTGGTGCCGTGCATTCGCCACCGCGGCATGGATGCGCTTACGACCGCCGTAAAGGTCAAACCGTTGTGAGTCCCCCGGCAGAGCCGGGGGTTTACCTTTGTGAATTATGAAGCACTACACTAGAGCGGATTGCCCGGCGCGACACTGCGCAGCCCGTGCAGGTTGCCGTAAAAATGCGGGCTCTGCACCCGGCTCACCGAAAACAGCACCTCTGATTTAAGCGGCGCCACCAGCGCCGCCTCCGTTCCGATGACCCGGCTCCCGGCAATATCGAGATGCGCTTCCAGGGCGGTAATGGCAACCTTGCCTTCGATCTGACTGCTGGTGATGGTCACGCGCGCGTCGTCCACGCGCAACCCGCCATCCGGCCCGCCGATCAGGCTGTCTTCGATATTCACGCTGGCATCGCTGATCCGTAACTCGCGCACGCGTGTGTTGCGCACCAGTGCATCGCGGCAACGATGAATGGTGATCCGGTCGTATTCACCTTCAAAGATTGCACCCCGCTGGCCCGTGCACGTCCCGGTCCGGGTCGAAACAGGTTGCAGCAGCTCGCGCTGCAGAATGCCGTTGCGCCGCTCCAGTACCGGCAAGTTCAGAAACGCCGCGATACGCGCGTTGAAGCGCTCCGGCACGTCGTCCATGGGCGTATGGCCGCTTGTTTCGAATACCTCCAACTGGGCGTGCGGCAGGTTCGCCGACAACACCCGGCCATTACGTAACGGCGCGATGGTGTCGCGTCCGCCCCACAGCACCAGCACCGGTGCCTGCACACGTGGCATGTCGGCGCTGAAATCTTCAAGCGCCAACGCCAGTCCCGCGATCTTGGCCGGCTCGGCTTTCAAAAAACGCTGGCGCAACGCCGGACTGGCGACGATTACCTCGGGAACGGGCTGGATCTTGTCCGTCAACCCGAGAACGCCGCTCACGACATTGCGAAAATGGTCCTTCTGCGCGGGATACAGGCTCGGTAGAAAATTGATGCCGAGTTGGCTGAGGAATTTGCTGTACGCCATGCGGTGCAGGATTCCCGGCACGTCGACCAGCACCAAAGCGGTCACGTCCTGCGGGTAACGGGCCGCATAGCGCAAGGCAATGGTGCCGCCCATGGAGTGCCCGACCAGGGAAAATGTCCGCGTGTGGAAGTGCTCCACCATCAGGTAATGCAGAAAGGCCGCGTAGTTCTCGGGCGAATAAAGCTCGTTGCCCTTGCTCGATCGGCCGAAGCCCGGCAGATCGAAGGCCACGACACGGTGCTCGCGTGCCAGCACGGCGATCAGCCCACCCCAATCGCGCGCCGCCTTGTCACCGAGCCCATGCACCAGCACCACGGTCGGCGCCGCTTCCGGCCCGGCGGTGAAGACATGCGCCTTGCCGTGGAAGACCGGTTCGGTTAGCACCGTTTCAACCAGCGCCGCCGGTGGCGCGGCAAGCGCGGCAACTGACGGAATCAGGCAACAGCCGAACACCGCAAGCCAGCGTGTGCCGATCCGGCTAAATCGATGATACCGACTCATGGGGAACCCTCACTGGTGCCGACCCCTTTTATAACGAATTGTCCCCGATACAACCAGTCCATCCCATCGGCCGGATTCGGGGCTTGATCAGAAAACGTCGCCGGCCGGAACAGGTACCGCCTCCACCCCTCGATGGGCACACGCGGCTCGTGAGGCATTCGGCCCGGAAAAAAGGGTGGCCGCCCTGCGCGGCCACCGCAATATTCATCAACGCCGAGTTTCTTTACCCCTCGACGCGCCGAGATCGCTTGCGACCACGCGTGCTGCAACGGCAATGCCGTGGCGATTCCAGTGGGTGTCGTCCCGCCACCAGGTGTATTCGCCCTTTTTCAGCAGGCTATCGGATTCGCGCACCAGCGGCGCTGTCAGGTCGGTACAATGCAGCATGTACTTCCGACATATACCGTTCAGGTAGTCCCACTGGGCATTGGGCAAGGCCACTCCCGGCTTCAGGTGCCTGGAGTAGACCCGATACTTGGCCGGAATGAAATACACCCGCTCGATATACGGGCGCATGGACTCCATGGCCCGTTCGAAGCCTTCCGGTTCGGACAGTTGCGCGCGGCGCGCGACATCCGCATACAGCTTGTAGAATGCCGTCTTCTTTCCGCCAAGCTCGACAACCTCAAGATCGCTGCCGGCACGGATATCGCGACCGCGTGTCAGGCGCTTATACAGCGACATGGTCACGCGGTAAGTATTGAAGCCGGAAAACATCTCGTAGTAACGCCGCCCATAACGCGCCAGCGCACTGGCCTTGCGCCCCCGGCTTTCCTCAAAGTCGTTGCCCTCGAACAGGAACAACAACACGCGCGCATTCTCGCCGTGCCGCTTGACGAAACCGCGCACATAGGCGGCATAATCCGCGACGCTGCCGGGATAGGCGAGGCTATAGGTGTCGAGGCCATAGTCGCGCGCGAGCTGCGTGACCAGCAGATCTTCCTGGCTGTTGCTGTTGCCGGCGATGAACGAATCACCCACCAGGACAAAACGCTGGCCGTGGTAGTCGCGCTCGTTGCGAAAACCATCCGCATCGGTGTGAAACCGCATGCGGCGTGGCTCGGCGATGTCTTCGGTGGTCATGGCACGCAAATCGCCGTGCGGCATGGGCACGTCGAGATGCACGTTGCCCTGGTAGACGCGGTGATTATTGGTGTAGTCGAAGCGCACGTACTTCTCGTCCGGCCGGTAGTAAATGCTGTCCTCGAGGCCGGTGATTTTGAGCGCCAAACCGTATGCAACGGTGACCACCACGAGTGTCAGCGACACCGTCACCGCGCCAAACGCCCCGATGCGGTAGTACAGGATACCAAGCACTATCATGAGCGACGCGAACAGCCATTCCGGCAGTCCGTAGGCAAGCAGTACATGGATAACAATCAGCCAGGCGATGAAACCGATTCCCCGCCGGCTGGTGGTGTTGGTACTCATCGACGGATCCCCTGTGTGGCGTGGCGCCCGGTGCGGTGCGCCGGCACCATGGCATGTGCGGAACCGCATTCTAGCAGGCTGCGGCGCGGTCCAGAGATCGACCGCCTCGCTCGCATAAACAATTTGAAGGATCGGCCCAGGCAGAAATGAGGTCTATTCATTATTGCCGGGTGAAAATGGCTATCGGTGGCTTCTTGACAAACCGCCAAAGAAAGCCTCGCAACAACTCCATAACTCGTTGTTTTTACGAACCCCCATATGAAGGCCCCCGCCTAAAGTCAGGCACTTGTGTGCCGATACTATAATGGGTAAATACGCTGGATTGGCACGAGTCGCGGGAGGAAAACGCTTGTCACGTAACTTTGTAACCGGTATCACGGCAATGCTGGGTGGCGTTCTGCTTGGGGCGCTGGTGGTCGTGGCGGCTCTTGTTTTGCCGCCGATCGCGACGGCGTTGCTGGCCGGCGCGGGTGTTGCGGTCAGCGTACTGCTGGGCACTACGCTCTTGCGCCTGCGCTCCGAGAATCGCTTGCTCGCGCAAGGCGTGGAGGCCTCCATCGATCACGACCTGCATCTCGCCGAAGACCGTTTCAGCAAGGCATCGCGCCCGGCCGTACTGGCGCTCAACCGCTATGGTGCACAGGTCACCGGGCTCGTGAGCGAAGCGGCCAATCGTTCCAACCAGGCCGTGCTGGTGAGCAGCGCCCTGATGGAATCGGCTGAACAAATGCGCAGTCATGCCGAACTCCAGGCGCAGGAAAGCACCGGGTTGGCGGCGGCCATGGAAGAAATGAACGCCACGATCCATGAGATCGCGAATAACTCTTCAAGCACATTCGCGAACGCCACACGCATCGCCCAGGCCAATGCCGACAGCCTGCAGAACATGAATTCCGTGGTGGTTTCGGTTGGCGATATTTCCACCTTGTTCGACCGCACCGCGCAGGCGATGGACAACCTGCGTCTGGCCTCCGAGGAAATCGGCCATATCGTTCAGGTCATCAACGGCATTGCCGAACAAACCAACCTGCTGGCGCTCAACGCCGCCATTGAAGCGGCGCGCGCCGGCGAACACGGGCGCGGCTTTGCCGTCGTCGCCGATGAAGTGCGCAAGCTCGCCGAGATTACCAAGAAATCCACACGCGAGATCACCGACACCATCGCCCGCAATCAGGGGCTCACCACCGAAGTGTGTGCCTCCATGGAGTCTGGCCGTAACCTGATACAGAAGAGCGCGGCCCAGGCAGAGGCGACGAAGGAATCGCTTCAGGTCGTGGCGCTCAGCGTGGATGACGTGAACGGCATGATTCACCAGATCGCCTCGGCGACCGAAGAGCAATCGGCGACCGTCGCCGAAATCGCCCGTAACGTGGAACATATTGCGCAGCTTTCCTCTGAAACCCAGAGTCGCGCCAGCGACTCGCGCCGCACGGCTGGGGGACTGGCGTCGGTCGCTCGCGAACTCGAAGTGCGGCTCGGCTCCTACAACCTGGCATTCTTCGGCCTGGCGCCCACGGAAGACGCGCTGCACATGAACCGCTCCTTCGCTCCGCTGTGCGCCTTCATCAACAAGGTGCTCGGCCAGCGGCTGTTCATTCGACTGGGTGAAAATTACGAGCAGGCTATCGAGGATATCGGCAGCGGCCGTGCGCTGCTTTCCTATCAGACACCGAGTACGTATGTCGAGGCGCGTGAACGTTACGGGATTGAACCGCTCGTCGTGCCACTGGCCAAGGGCGAGCCATTCTACCAAAGCGCCATCGTGGCGCGCACCGATTCCGGAATAAACTCGCTCGCCGAACTGCGCGGCAAACGCTTCGCGTTCGGCGACGCCAAGTCGACCGGCAGCAAGGCCATGCCCGAATCCATGCTCAGGGAGGCCGGCGTCGGCCTGCGCGATCTTGCCGCACACGGCTTCGTCGGCAGTCATGACAACGTTGCGAAAACGGTGTTGCAGAAGAACTACGACGCGGGCGGGCTGATGCTGTCCGCGGCAGAGAAACATGTCAGCGAGGGGCTCAAGATTCTCGCCACCTCGGCGAAAATCCCGCAGTTCCCGGTGTGTGCCGCGCCACAACTGGGTGCCGATGATCGCGAGAAGCTGATTCAGGCACTGACGGCGCTCAGGGATCCGCAGATCCTTGGCGCGCTCGGAGCACATGTAACCGGGTTTGCGCGGATCAGTGACAGCGACTACGACGGCGTACGCGCCATGCTCAAGCGGCTCAAGGCCTGACGGCGGGCGCTATTTCTTTTTCGCCGCTTTTTTCACTGCTTTCTTTCCGACCGGTTTTCTTGCACCCGCCTTCTTCTTCGGTGCGGCTTTTTTCCTTGCCGGCCTGGGCGCGGCCTTCTTTGCCGCCGGTTTCGCCGTGACCGACTTGACGGCCCGCAGCTTGTCGGCAAGCGCACGCAGATGTTTGTTCGTGGCCTGCTGCTCTGCGAGCAACGCCTGTGCCGCCTGCGGCCCGGTCTCGCCTTCCTTGAGTCCGCGATAGGCGAGGGCGATCGGGCTCTCGTCCAGCACCAGGAAGCGAGCCTGGTCGCCGGCCGCCGCGCACACGTCCTTCACCAGCACATGCGTCTGGAGACTCAGTTCATACAACTGCTTGGCGCGTTCCGCGCCGACCCAGCTCACAATGGTGTACCGGTCGCCGGGCGCGCCCGGCTTGTCGAGATAGCCCTGCCAGACGCGCGCCGCCTGCTCGCCGCAAGCGGCGATCGCCTCCAGCTTCGCCGCCAACGGCGCGCCGTTCACGCGCCCCTTCGCGCCCTGTTTCCGGATCGCCTCCACCGCCAGGTCAAGAATCTGCATACGCCCTCCGTTTTTGTCTTTGAGTTGGAACGCACCGACTACCTGGGTCCGATTATATGAAGAATATCGCCCATTGCCACAACGACTGCCGGACACACGGCGGTTTGACGGCGCTCACTGGCACCGCTCAAAACCCAGGTATTCTTGAGCAAGCCGTCGTATATTCTGCCCTATTCCGGGAGTGACCCGAAATACTATTTCGAGAAACGCGCGGCGCTAGTCCGGGATGTGTTGCCGGTGTCCGTCCGGCCGCCAGGCGGGGGCGATCACGTTCGGCATGCTGGAACGATCGAGGATCGTGGCCGGGGCGACAGTGAACTCGCCGTACTTGCGGTTAATGCCGTCAATGGCGGCAAAACGCTGGATGGACCGCACCTCGTCCGGCGTGAACAGTTCGAGCTGGCCGCTGGTGTTGCGCAGGTGCGTGGCCGTGACCTGCACCTGGATCACCGCCTCGCCGTGCCACTGTTCGCGGAACAGCGTACGCGCAAGCTCGAAGAAACGCCGCCCATCCGGCGCGCCATGGGCAACCGCCAGCACGGCTTCGATGCCCGCGCCGGGCGCGGCGGTGCGCAGGCCGACATACAGTTTCCCGGCCTGCATGTCGAGGCGGCGCAGGCGCGCCGCCACCTTCTCGCACATGTGCCGCAGGTAGGTCTCGATGGTGCGCGCGCTGGTGGTGTGCGGCGGCAACACCTTGCCGTGCCCGACGCTCTTCGGCGGCGCGATGTCCTGCACCACCGCGCCGGTGTCGCGCCCCTGGCAGGCAAGCCACAGGTGCTTGCCGGTGATGCCGTAGCGGCGCGCCAGCACGTTCATCGGCAGCGCCGCCACCTCGCCGCAGGTGCGCGCACCGTGCTGGGCGAGAAACGCCGCGATGCGCGGACCGATGCCGCAGATTTTTTCAACCGGCACATCCCGCAGGCGCGCACGCGCCTCCCACGGCGGGATGACGGTGATGCCCTCCGGTTTCTTCACGTCCGAGGCGTACTTGGCGGTGAGCTTGGTGGCCGCCACGCCGACCGAGCACGGCAGGCCGTCGCTCGCCTCCCGCACCAGGCGCTGGGTCATGCGTGCCATGTGTTCCGGCGAACCGTGCAGGCGCTGGCAATGGGTTACGTCGAGAAACGCCTCGTCCACGCTGAACACCTCGATGTCCGGGGTGATGGCGACGAGCGCATGCATGATGCGGGTGGACACGGCGGCGTACACGTTCGGCCGCGACGGGCGCTGGATGAGGCCGGGGCAGAGCCTACGCGCCTCGTAGATTTTCATGCCGGTTTTCACGCCACGGGCGCGCGCTTCATACGAGCAGGTGATCAGGGTCGTGCCGGCCGTGCCGTTCGTGACCCCGATCGGCTGGCCGCGCAGTTCGGGAAAGTCACGCTGCTCGACCGACGCGAAGAACGCGTTCATGTCGACATGCAGGATGGCGCGCGGCCAGTAGCAACCGGCGTCGGCCTTCGGATTGCGGGTCGCTGCAGTCATATGCGTATGATTGTTTGCCGCAAAGACGCGAAGGACGCAAAGATAAGGTTACTGACGAATAGACAGAAATTCCTTTGCGTTCTTTGCGCCTTTGCGGCGAAAATTTCTTATTCAGAGGTTCTTTTAACGATAAGACCGCATCTGCCCGACCACGATACCCTGAATGGTGACGCGCTCGGCGGCGAAACGCATCGGCACCATGCCGCGGTTAGCCGGACGCAAAGTGATGGAGCCATCCGGATTGCGCAGGAAGGTCTTGAGCGTCGCCTCCTGGTTATCGATCAGCGCCACCACGATCTCGCCGTTGCGCGCGTTGCCGCGGCTTTCCACGATCACCATGTCGCCGTGCAGGATGCCGGCCTCGATCATCGATTCGCCGTCCACGCGCAACACGAACCGGTTCGGCCCCATGAAGAATTCGGAAAGATCGATCTCGGTCTCGTCCGGGATCGCTTCGATCGGCAGGCCCGCGGCGATGCGCCCGAGCACCGGTAATACGCTGTGGGCCTCCTCGGTCTTGCTCACCAGGCGAACGCCGCGCGCGCGGTCGGGGGTGATGGCAATCAACCCCGCCTCTTCGATAGCGCGCAGATAGCGGTGCACCGTGCCGCGCGAGGCGACGCCGAGGTGTGCGCCGATCTCGCGCAGCTTGGGCGGCACGCCGTGGCGGCGCGTGTAGGCACGCACAAAGTCGTACACCTCACGTTCCCGGTCGGTCAGCATAATGGTTATGTCTCCAGGCGCCGTTAAAGTCCATTGCGCAGGCCTGCTTTCTCATCTTATGGTTATTTTTGTGCAGGCCTGCTTTCCCATCTTATGGTTATTTTTGTGCAGGCCTGCTTTCACTTAATGTTCTCCTTTTGTTCTCAGGATAGCCGGACACCGGGCGCAAGGCAAGCGTCGCCGGATCGCGTCGTAACGGCGAGGCTGTTAAGACTTGGGACCACCTTCGTGGAGGCTTGGACGGCATGGCCATGAACAGCGACCAAATCGGGAGTAGCGCGGTAAGGCGCACTCCGTAGGGCGCCAATGAGCAAAGCGAATTGCGCCGGATGCCTTATCGCAGAATCGCTTTTAAACTCCCCGCCAGCGTCTTCTGGTCCTTCTCGCCGAGTTACCCCAGTCGCTTAATGATGAGTGTCTTCTCAATCGTCGTCATCACGGGCTTCACCACCGAAGACCCGGCGCAGGCCCCTATCCGGCTGGATGCCGACGTGCTCGACTGGTTCCGCGATCAGGTGAACCGTGCCGGGGGCGGCAACTACCAGAGCCTCATCAACGAGGCCCTGCGCGGCCACATCGAGCGCGAGAAGGCGCCGCTCGAAGACACCCTACGGCGTGTGATCCGCGAAGAACTGCGCAAAGCGGGCTGATTACGCGGAAGGCGCGTAGGCAACGAAGACAAGGGTGGGCACGTCGTGTGCGCCCACGTGATCCGTAAAATTCCTGCACCCTTTCTCGCGTGGGCACTTCGTGCCCACCCTTGACTTGCGGCGGGGCCCGGCTTTCTGGCGAGCGGGTGAGTTCTGCACCAGCGGCTTTTTCGTTCAGGTGGGTGAGTATCTTTTCGATGACCATTGGGTCTTCGATGCAGGCAGCGTGACCAGCAGGTGAACATGGTTGGTCATCAAGACATAAGCATGCAACCGACAATGATTGCGCTCGGCAGCTTCGTGAAGATCAGCGAGATAGCGCTGGTAATTCTCTTCGCCATAGAAGCACGGCTCGCGGTTGTTGCCACGTTGAATGACGTGCTGGGGAACACCGGCGAGATTGAAACGAGGTTTGCGGGCCATGAGCCACCTCATTGTGGCGTAGTGCCGATTACTGATCGCTATGGGTTGCGCAGGGCTATATTAGCGAAAACTGTGATCTGACCCCAAGCGGTTAGCGCAGCTTCTTGCGGGCCTTGGTCACCACGCCCACATGCAGACTGAACCCGGCCACCTTGCCCAGCGTGTCACCGAACTGATCCTCTTGATCGCCGGCCGGCAGGGTTGCCCAATACCCCTTGAGCTTACCGGACAGTGGATGCAACCTCCAGCCCGGCGACCCTTGTCCTCTCATGGCCTGAGCACCTTAAGTCCGAGATATTTCTCGATGAAATCGAAGTCACGGTCGGCGTGCAGCAGCCGATGTCGGTTCACGATACAGAACGTGGCAATCATCACGTCGATGGTTTTGCGGACCGTCACGCCTGCTTTGCGAAGTTTCCGATAATTCTGGGCACTCTGCAGGGCGATTGCCTTACCCAGCATCGGGCAATACTCAAGTGTGTCGAGTAATGTTCGTGCCTTGCGGAAGTCCGCATCGCTGCGGAATCCCTGCAACACTTCAGTCAGAATAATGTCTCCAATCAGGATGCGCTCATTCAATAACAGGCGATCCAGAAGATTGGTATGCGGAGCGGTGACGCCGTTGAAGTAATCCACCCAGACACTGGTGTCAACGACAATCATACATCGCGCCGCATCGCATCCAGATCGCCTTCCCAGCGGAGCTTGCCCCGCGCCGCACGAATTTTTCCCTGTCGGGCCATTTTAACCAGCATCTCAAGCCCCGCCTCGACAGCCTCGCGTTTGGTTTTGTAGCCGGTGAGCTTGAGGGCCTGAGATATGAGTTTATTGTTGATAACGATGTTGGTGCGCACGAGGAAACTCCATGTGTATGGTTATTGATAATTGTACACATCACGGGCCATAATGAAAGTAGCCCGCAACACGGGCACAGACAACAATAAATTGGGACAAAGGCAACGAAGGTATAGGAAGAATAAACCCCTATCCCCTGAAAAACCACCCGCACTCAACAGGCTGTTCACCCCGCTTTTCGCCACTCCACATTGCACCATGCGGTGGCCCGACCGGAGAAAACCCGTCACGGCATCGCCGTATCTGGCCAATTCCAGCCTTCAGGCCGGCAGAGGACTTGCCGCTTCAGCGGCGAGCGGCGCCTCGGGTTGATTGTCCTTACGGTGCGTCAAACAGGACGACTTGAGGGGGTGCACGGCTCTCGTGCAGCGGAACAGGTTTCGCGCAGGCGGTTTGTTTGTTCAGGTGGGTGAGTATTTTCTCGATGACCGCCGGGTCTTCGATGCAGGCAATGATCTTCACCGCCCCGCCGCAGTGGCTACAGGTTTCGATGTCGATCCTGAAGACACGCTTTAAGCGCTGTGCCCAGGTCATGGCCGCATGTCCCGCGGCGGCCGTCCTGTCCGCTTCCTCGTCCCCTTCGACTACAGTGAATGAAGCCTCATTCACTACAGGCGTGCGCCGGCCGCGCTGGCCCGGTATCACCTGCGCGCGCAGGTGGCTGTTCGGTGCAAAGACGCCGTGATAGCGCGTGAGGTTCACGCGCGGCTTGGGCACCAGCGCCGGCAAGCGGGCGATGAAATCCAAGGGCTCGAAGATCACCTGCGTGGTACCGTCGCGATAGGGGGTTTTCAGCTCATAGCGCACTTTCCCGCTGGACGTTCGCGACAGCCGCTTTTCCGACACCGCCGGACGGCTGATATAGCGACAGAGCCGTTCCAACTTCTTGCGTTCATGGGCCTTGGTCGCCACGCCCGCATGCAGACTGAACCCGGCCACCTTGCCCAGCGTGTCGCCGAACTGGTCCTCTTGATCGCCGGCCGGCAGGGTTTGCAGCGTAAACACCTTGCGCCCCGCCTGCGGCCCCACCGCGATGCGGTAGGTGATCGAATGCCCCAGCAAGGCATGCATCGGGTCCTCATCCACGGCACCCAAATCCAGATAGCTATTTTCGATGTCGCGTTCCATTAGCCCCTGTCGCTCCAGAAAGCGGCCAATACGCCGGGCAATGGTATGGGCCAGTTCGTTGAGTTCGTCACGGGTCGGCGCCTTGACCCACTGAAAGCGGGCATCTGATCCGTTGACACCATCGACGTAAACGCCATCCAGGAAGAGCATGTGGAAGTGAATGTTGAGATTCAGCGCGCTACCGAAGCGCTGGATCAAGGTCACGGCGCCGGTGCCGGCTGTCTTGCGGGTGAACCCGGCTTTCTTGATCAGATGCGTGGCAAGGGTGCGATAGACGATGCCCAGCGCCCTGCCCATGATCGCCGGCTGGCTGGCAAACAGAAACCTGAGCGGGTAAGGGAAACTCAGTACCCATTGGCGCATGGGCGCATGTGGCAAGACCTCATCCACCAGCAGGGCCGCGCTCTCGGCAACTGCTCCCTGCGTTGCTCTACCTCCTGCATCCATGCAGTCGTCCGCCATGCGCCGGGCCCCGCAGCTCGGGCAGAAGCCCCGGCGCTTGCAACTGAACGCGACCAGCCGCTCGTGGTGACAGTCCGTGCAGCGCACACGCAGGAACCCGTATTCCAGGCGGCCGCACTTGAGGTAGTCATCGAATTCCCGCTGGACATACTTAGGCAAGGTCGCGCCAAGGGCTGCCATCTGGTCCACAAACGCGGGATAGTACTGCTCGACGAACTGGTAGAGGAGGGTCTGCTCCGGACGGTGGCGTTCGTAACGGTGAACGCCATGGCCCGGGCTGACTTCTTTGCCAGCCGGTAGCTGCGACATGATCGCTTACTTGCGATAGGGCGTGTGTCTCAGATCGGAGCAGACAGCCAGGCGTACGGTAGCGGGTCACCTGCAAGGTGCTGGATATGCCTCGGTGCGTTGTTGTCTATTCTCGACATCCCTGCTCTGTTGCCCGTTATTGGCGCAATGGATTTTGTGCAAGCCTGCTTTCACTGCTTATGACTATTTTTTTGTGCAGGCCTGCCTTCCCATCTTATGGGAACCTCTAAAAATTGGTAATCCCTTCTCCCTAGTGAATGGGGCTTCATTCACTAAGGCGAGGATGAGGGGATATTTAATTCATGTATTTACATCCCTCACCCTAACCCTCTCCCGGAAGGAGAGGGGATTTTTAGAGGTTCCCTTATGGTCATTTTTGTGCAGGCCTGCTTTCGCCTTTTATGGATAATTTTGTGCAGGCCTGCTTTCACTTAATGTTCTCCTTTTGTTCTCATGGTAGCCGGGCACCCGGGCGCAAGGCAAGCGCCGCGACAGCGGGATTGCTAGACTTGGCTAACCTGAGAGACGGGAACGGCAGAACCATGAACAGCGACCGGATCGATACCGACTACAAACCGATTTCCTGCGCCAACTATGACCAGTACGAGATCGCCATCATGCACGGCAGCAAAATGCACCTGACTTGGCAGGCCGACAACGTGATCTATGACCAGGTCGTGACGCCGCTCAACCTGCGCACCGCGCACGGCGAGGAGTATCTGCTCTTGCGCCTCGCCTCCGGCGAGACCGCGGAAGTACGCCTCGACCACATCCGCCGGGGCCAGGCCCTGTGATGCGCCGCTGGCTGATCGCCGCCGTGCTGCTGGCGTCCGGCGGAAAAACTGCTCCTGCGTTTTCGGCACTTCCGCCATCCATGGCGGTCGCGCCGTTCGCGCACGCGCAACATTGCAATGGCACCGGCGTTGCCTTGCAGGTACTGGGCTCGGGCGGCCCGGAGCTGCAGACAAGGCGCGCTTCGAGTGGCTATCTCGTGTGGATCGACGGCAAGGCGCGCGTGCTGGTGGATGCCGGCGGCGGTTCCGCGCTGCGCTTCGGCGAGAGCGGTGCGCAGATGGCGGACCTTGATGTCATTCTCTTCACCCACCTGCACGCCGATCACAGCGCGGACCTGCCGGCGCTCATCAAGTCGTCCTGGTTCGAAGACCGCAAGCGCCCGCTGCCCATCTACGGCCCGGGCGGAAACCGGCTGATGCCGTCCACCGTGACGTTCGTGCGCGCGCTGTTCGACGGCACGCGCGGCGCGTACCGCTACCTCGGCGAGTTCATCTCGCCGCTCGACAAGAGCAGCTACAAACTCGAACCGCGCGACGTGCGCGAACCGGCGCCGAAGATCGGCGCGCCAAAACGCAAGGAGCCACTCATCCTGCCGGTTTTCAGCAACGAACGCGTGCGCGTGCAGGCGGTCAACGTCGCGCACGGCCAACTCCCGGCGTTGGCGTTTCGCATCGAGACCGGCGGCAAGACCATCGTCTTCACGGGCGACACGAATGGCGACGGGGATGGCTTAACAGCACTGGCCGCCGGCGCCGATCTGCTGGTAGCGCACAACGCCGTGCCGGAAGGCGCGGGTGGCGTGGAGCGCGCCTTGCACATGCCGCCGTCGGTGATCGGGAACATCGCACAGGCCGCCAAGGTGAAACAGCTGGTGCTCTCGCACCGCATGCTGCGCACCCTGGGCAAGGAAGAAGAAACCTTGGCCGCGATACGCAAGGTCTACGCCAGTCCGACGACGTTCGCCGACGACCTGTCCTGCTATCGGCCCTGACCCGTAACTAGGGAAGCTCTGAACAAGAATCAAAAAAGAATTTTTCCCCTCTCCCTCGCCCTCTCCCCCTGAAAGGGGGAGAGGGGACTTAATCAGAGCTTCCCTCGAAACGCCGACGCGTCAGCCGGACGCGGCGGCACCGGAGCGGCGGCGAAAGACGAGATCGCGCACGCCGTGGCCCAGCCGATGACCGCGGCGCTCGAAGCGGGTGAGCGTGCGGCCTTCCGGCCGCGGCAGGAATGGTCCCGGCTGTGCCATGTTTTCGAAGTCCGTGGCGGCTGCCAAAACCGCGAGCATCTGCTGCGCGTAGTCTTCCCAGTCGGTGGCGAGATGCAACAGACCACCCGGCCTCAGCTTGCGTGCCAGCAGCGCCACGAACTCCGCTTGTATTAGACGCCGCTTGTGGTGGCGTTGCTTGTGCCAGGGATCGGGAAAGAAAATATGGACGGCGTTCAAGCTGCCCTCCGGAACACGCTGTTCCAGAAACTCCTTGGCATCGGTGCAGGCGACGCGCACGTTGGCGAGACCCTCGGCCTCGACCCGGCGCAGCAGCGCGCCCACGCCCGGGCGATGCACCTCAATGCCGAGGTAATTGTTCTGCGGATGCGCGGCGGCCATGGCGGCGAGCGCCTCGCCGTTGCCGAAGCCAACTTCGACATGCAGCGGCGCGTCCCGGCCGAAGAGCGCAACGAAGTCGAGTTGCGCCTCACCCGGCGCGATGCCGTAGCGCGGCAGCAGTTCTTCCAGCGCGCGCTTCTGCGCCTCGGTGATGCGCCCTTCGCGGCGCACGAAGCTGCGGATCGGGCGATGCGGTTTGGAAGGTAAAGTCATATGAATCTTTGCCGCAAAGGCGCAAAGGACGCAAAGAAGGGCTCAAGTTGAACCGGCCCGTGGTTCTTTGCGTCCTTTGCGCCTTTGCGGCAGATGTTCCTAGAAAAATACCCCACCGAGAGGCGAGGACGGTGAGCCGTACTGCTTGCGCGGCATGCGTCCGGCGCGAAACGCCTCGCGTCCGGCTTCGACCGCCTTCCGCATAGCGCTCGCCATGAGCACCGGGTTTTGTGCCGCTGCGATGGCGGTGTTCATGAGCACGCCGGCGCAGCCCAGTTCCATGGCGATGGCGGCGTCGCTGGCGGTGCCGACGCCGGCATCGACAATGATCGGCACCCTGGCCTCTTCCACGATAAAGCGGATGTTGTACGGATTGCGGATGCCAAGCCCCGATCCGATCGGCGCGGCCAGCGGCATGACGGCCACACAACCCATCTCCGCGAAACGCCTGGCCATAATCGGGTCATCGTTGGTGTACACCATCACCTTGAAGCCGTCTTTAACAAGTATCTCGGCGGCCTGGAGCGTGGCGGGGATATCCGGGTACAGCGTCTTCTCGTCGCCCAGCACTTCGAGCTTCACCAGGTCGTGGCCGTCGAGCAGTTCGCGCGCCAGCCGGCAGGTGCGCACCGCGTCGTCGGCGCTGTAGCAGCCGGCGGTGTTCGGCAGGTAGGTGTATTGCGACGGCGGCAGCACATCCAGCAGGCTCGGTTCCTTGGGATTCTGGCCGATGTTGGTGCGGCGAATGGCGACGGTGATGATCTGCGCGCCGCTCGCCTCGATGGCGCGCCGGGTCTCGTCCATGTCCTTGTACTTGCCGGTGCCGACCAGCAGGCGCGAGCTGTATGCCTGGCCGGCGATCACCAAGGCATCGGACGGGTGGTTCACAGGCGCATTCATCAACCACCTCCAATCGCGAACACCACTTCTATGCGATCGCTGTCGTTGAGTTTGAATTCCCCATGCCGGCTGCGCGGCACGATCTCCTGGTTGACCTCGACCGCGACGCGCTTGCCGGCCATGCCGAGCTCGTCGAGCAGCGCGGCGACCGTCACCGGGGCGGCGAGCGCCCGCTCCTGTCCGTTGACCATGATTTTCATCGCTAAACCCTGAGTCTTCCGGCTGCGCACAGCCGGTAAAAAATGGCTAATTTTCCGGAGGGCTCCCTCTCCCGCAGGGAGAGGGTTGGGGTGAGGGGATCATACAATTTCCCATTGATTATCCCCTCATCCTGTCCTTCTCCCGGAGGGAGAAGGGACTCC
>CAYHES010000045.1:0-16172 GCA_964355495.1 uncultured Acidiferrobacterales bacterium | reverse complement strand
CTGCATGGATGCAGGAGGTAGAGCAACGCCGGGAGCGGTTGCCGAGGCGCTCACCGAATAAGCCCCCGGCTTTGCCGGGGGTCAGTTAACTTGCATTAATCTGTGTTCATCTGCGGCTAAACGCCGTTTTCAGGATAACGTAGATACATAACGTAGCGTTCTCACCCGTGGTGAGAACGCGCCGAGTCCCTGCACCACACACTTCCAGCCCGGTCATTGTAGAAGCGACGCCTCTGGCGCGATAGCTCGGGTAATAATCTTGAGGGCTATAAAATTCCTGTATCCCCGCACCCGCGGGTCGTGGCGGAAACGGCGGCCACAGGTTTCAGCCGATGGCTGCTTTCGGCGTGGTTATTCATTACCATAGCGGCCTTTCGGCACGGCACCCGGCCCCCATGACCATTCGCACCCGTTTCGCCCCAAGCCCCACCGGTTACCTGCACATCGGCGGGGCGCGCACCGCGCTGTTCTCCTGGCTGTATGCACGCAAGCACGGCGGCACCTTTATATTGCGCATCGAGGACACCGACCTCGAACGCTCCACCGCCGAGTCGGTGGATGCCATCCTGCAAGGTATGACCTGGCTCGGGCTCGAATACGACGAGGGTCCGTTTTTCCAGACGCATCGCTTCCCGCGTTATAAGGAAGTCATCGACCGCATGCTGAAAGAAGGCACGGCCTACCACTGCTACTGCTCGAAGGAGCGTCTCGAAACCTTGCGCACCGAACAAATGGCGCGCAAGGAAAAGCCGCGCTACGACGGCAAGTGCCGGCACGGCGTTGCCAATCCTCCTAAGGATATTCCGCCGGTGGTGCGCTTCAAGAATCCGCTGGAGGGCGCGGTGGTGGTCGAAGACCTGATCCGCGGCAAGGTGGTGTTTCAGAGCAGCGAGCTCGACGATCTCATTATCGCGCGCTCCGACGGCACGCCGACCTACAACTTCACCGTGGTGGTGGACGACATGGACATGCGGATCACCCACGTGATCCGCGGCGACGACCACCTGAACAACACCCCGCGCCAGATGAACATGCTCAAGGCGCTCGGCCACACGCCGCCGGTGTACGCGCACGTGCCGATGATCTTCGGTGCAGATGGTGCGCGCCTGTCCAAACGCCACGGCGCGGTGAGTGTCATGCAGTATCGCGACGAGGGCTTTCTGCCCGAGGCGCTGCTCAACTATCTGGCGCGGCTCGGCTGGTCGCATGGCGACCAGGAGATTTTCTCCATGGAGGAGATGATCCGGCTGTTCGAGGTCACGAACGTGCACAGTTCCGCGGCCGCGTTCAATCCCGAGAAACTGCTGTGGCTCAACCAGCACTATATTAAGACTGCCGATCCCAAGCATGTGGCGCATCATTTGAGCCATCATCTCGGCAAGCTCGACATCGACCCGTCCAAAGGGCCAGACCTGATCGAGGTGGTGAAGGCACAGCGTGAGCGCGCCAAGACCCTCGCCGAGATGGCGGCAGCGAGCGCGTTCTTCTATAAGACTGTCGAAGCCTACGAGCCGAAGGATGCGGCGGCGCACCTCAAGCCGGAGACCCTGGAACCGCTCACCGAACTGCGCGAGCGGCTCGCCGGCCTGCCGGAGTGGAACGCCGAGGCGCTCCACACGGCGGTCAACGGCCTGGCCGAGGCGCGCGGCCTCAAGCTCGGCAAAATCGCCCAGCCGCTGCGCGTGGCAGTGGCCGGGCGCGCGGTATCGCCGCCGATCGACCAGACGCTGGCGCTGCTCGGACGCGAGCAAACCCTCAAACGCCTTGATCGCGCGCTCGCACACATCCGCCGGGCGCACTCCGCCTGATTCCCGTGCCCTTCGTTTTGTTTTGTCGCCTCAAGATCACGGCGCTGTGGGTAACGTATAATCCTGGAAAAAACAGTCAGCCGCAGATGAACGCGGATATTCAATGCGCTGCCTGTATTCGCCAGCCCACCAAAAGGGTGAATGACCTCGGTGCCTCCATGGCATGATTCATCTGCGTTCATCTGCGGCTAAAGCCGTTTTTAGGATAATCCGGCTGGCACAGAGAAACGGCCGCGGGCAAGACAAAACGACATCGGCCGAGTAAACTTAACAAAAGTTATCACGCGATGAGACAGCCCATGCCCAACGCCAACATCAAACAGCAAGCCCACCAGCTGATCGACCAGCTTCCCGACAACGCCACCTGGCGCGACGTGGTCTACGAAATGGTCGTACGCCGCGAGATCGAACTTGGGCTCGCCGACAGTGACGCCAACCGCACGACGCCTGCCGAAGATGTGCTGAAAGAGTTCGGCTTCAACGCATGAAGGTCCACTGGACCGATCGCGCCAAGCAACGCCTGAAGCTCATCCACGACCACATCGCCAAAGACGCGCCACTCGTTGCGCCCTCCGTGATCGAGCGCCTGGTGCGACGCTCCATGCAGATCGGCGAGTTCCCTCACAGCGGACGCGAAGTGTCGGAGTATCAACGCGAAGACATGCGCGAGATCCTGGAGCGTCCGTATCGCATCCTCTATCGCATCCAGCGCGATCGCATCGACGTCATCACCGTGATGCACTATCGCCAGCTCCTGCCTGACGATCTGACGCAGCTTTAGCGACGTGCCGACCTGACTGCCTTCACGGCGTGCGAATTCCGTCCATGCCGGGCTTGGTGTGAGGCGGGTATCCCGCGTTACCGTGAGCCCAGCCCCTCTCCCGGAGGGAGAGAGGGGCTTGACGGCGGTCTGACCTGCAAACAAATTCTGCGGAAGAGCCTCGTTATCTTTGTGATGACCAAGACCATGCGTTTCCTGAAAATTATATTCTCTGTCGTCCTCGGCCTGGTTTCGTTGATGACGGCGCTGCCCACGTTAGCCGAGTGGCACTCGCGCGAAGAGGCGATCATGGGCACATTGGCGCGGGTCGAGCTGTGGCACGACGATGCCACGACGGCGCGCGCCGCCCTGAGCGCGGTCATGGACGAAATGCGCCGCATCGACGCGAGCATGAGCCCGTATAAACCGGACAGCGAGCTGTCGCGCATTAACCGTGAAGCGGCACAGAAGCCGGTCATGGTCAGCCAGGAGATGTACGACCTGATCGCGCGTTCCATCGAGTTCTCGAAACTGTCCGGCGGCGCGTTTGACATCACTTTCTCGAGCGTCGGTTATCTGTACGATTATCGCGAGCACGTCAAACCGACCGATGCACAGATCGCCAAGGCGTTGCCCGGCATCAACTACCGCCATCTGCAGCTCGACCCCAAGGGGCGCACGATTCACTTTGTCCGTCCCGGTGTGCGCATAGACCTTGGCGGCATCGCCAAGGGTTATGCGGTCGACAATTGCATCGCCATTCTCAAGGGTCGCGGCATCACCAACGCCATTGTCACGGCCGGTGGCGACAGCCGCCT
Organism: uncultured Acidiferrobacterales bacterium; assembly: GCA_964355495.1. GTDB lineage: Bacteria > Pseudomonadota > Gammaproteobacteria > Acidiferrobacterales > UBA6901 > UBA6901. The sequence continues at coordinate 12,786 of CAYHES010000045.1, read as the reverse complement.
GCTCGGCGACCGGCGCGGCCGTCCCTGGAACATAGGGATTCGCGACCCACGCCGGCGCGGCGACGTGGCGGCGGTACTGCCGCTCGCGGATGTCGCGATCTCGACCTCCGGCGACTATGAGCGCTTCTTTGAAGAAGACGGCGTGCGCTACCACCACATCATCAACCCCAGGACCGGCAAGTCCGCGACCGGTGTGCGCAGCGTCACCATCATCGGTCCGGATGGAATCACGACCGAAGGCCTGACCAAAAGTGTGTTCGTGAAAGGCCCGAAAGAGGGCATGCGCCTGATCGAATCGCTCAAGGGTGTTGACGCCATTATCATCGACGACGCCGGGCACATGTTGTATTCACCGGGGTTGCGCGACGCCGTGCGATAAAAGCCGGTGCCCGTTGCGCTGAACCTTGGCGCTGCCCACTGACCCGGTCCGGCAGTGCGCCGGTCGGCAACCCTTCGCGAAACCTCCTGTGCCTGTCGTATACCGGCCAAGTCCCTGCAAACAGCACGACGCGTGTGGCCAGGGTGGATGACGTCATCGCGCGTGACGCCACTCGTGCGGATAAGTTGCGCAAACATGTCGAACGGCTCACCGGCGCACGCGGCACCTGACGTTTTCTGGCGGGAGGGCACGGAGGTTTGCACGGGTTCTGCGACGTCTCCTGCCCACGTCAGGAGCCGTCCCCCGGCGCTGCGATCTGGCCTGAGCAAATCTTGGTAATCCGGTCGGCAACGGCTACGGCAACGGCTTGACCCTGCCATCCTTGGACTGTAAAGTACCGCGCCTTATGAAGCATGGGGCCATAGCTCAGCTGGGAGAGCGCCTGCATGGCATGCAGGAGGTCGCCGGTTCGATCCCGGCTGGCTCCACCAATTTTGTGATTTACCTGCCCGTCCGTCCCCATCGTCTAGAGGCCTAGGACACTTCCCTTTCACGGAGGCGACCGGGGTTCGAATCCCCGTGGGGACGCCATTTCTAGGTAAACCGGGTCGAGCAGTGCGCCGACCCGGGTTTTACCCTCGAATGCATAGCTTTTCCGCCTGCCAACCATGACAGGCCTGAACACCAGAGGGCCGTCCAGGAGCTTCTTGAGGGCCGCCCGGGCCGCTGGCACATCCGCCCGCAGTTCGTCCTTGAAACGCCCAGCCCGTTCCCGCAATGCTCGCTTGAGGCGCGCAACATCCAGCGCACCAGGCGCAGTGTTAGTCCGCAGGCCTACCAGCTCACCAGTCAGCATCTCGATTCTGGCTTTCCGATCTCGGAGGGCAGCAACCATAGACTGGGGCGGATCATCGGCCGCGATCGCAGCGACCAGCCGATCCGTCTCTCGCCGCAGCTTGGCAATCTCAGCCTCGATCTCCCGCGGCCGGTCGGGGTTCTCGCGCAGCCGCTGGGCCACCAGGTGCGCGGCCCGTTCCACCACGTAGGCGACATTCGCCGGCGCCAGCACCAGGTGCTCGATGGCTTCCAGCACTCGATCATCGACAGAAGACATTTCCACCCGGTGATAGCTCGTGCGAATCATGTCGCGCCCCAGCCGCGAAGGTTCGGACATGATGATCGCTCCGAGCTCGCGTCGCTTGGCCGCGTCCATGAGCCGACCGAACCCTGGCCGGTTGATGAACTCACCGCCGCTGATTCCGTCGTCAGTGAAAACATGCTCAGCCGATACAGACCAGCCGCGCGCATCGGCATAGGCCTTCGCGCGCTCGACCTGGCGCGTCACCGACTTGTTGTCGCCGCTACGATCGCTGTCGTCAGTACTCTTGCGGGCGTAGATGGCGGCTTTCATAAATCCCCATACGACATTGCATTCGGAATGGTGGTTTCCCGGGAAACTGCGCCGGTCATTGACAGTCGGTCAATTTTGTCCGAAACTGAGCGCATGCGGGGAAACGAGTTCATCAAGCGTGTGCAGAAATACGCCAAGACCAACGGCCTCCCGTGCGAGTGGCACCCGGAACGTGGCAAGGGTAGCCACGGGTCGCTCACCTTGGGCGAGCGGTTCACGGTGGTGCGGAACCCGAAGGATGAACTCAAGACCGGAACGCTGCACGCGATGCTGAAGCAGCTAAACCTGAAACTCTCGGACATATGAACATGCGCAAAGAACTCTGGACTGTTAAATTTGGAAAACACGGCGGCAGCTTCACTTACCCAGCCAAATTCACTCCCGATGCGGATGGCGGATTTGTGGTGACCTTCCGCGACGTGCCGGAAGCCATCACCCAGGGCGAAACGATTGAGGAGTGCCGCGAACAGGCGGCGGGTGCGCTGCAGGCCGCGATCGAGACCTACATCGAACGGCGTATGCCGATCCCGGTGCCGTCGGCCGCCAAGCGCGGCGAGCACATGGTTTCGCTCCCGATCCGCACCGCCCTTAAGGCCTTTGTGTACATCGGCATGATCGAGCGCCACATGTCGAACGTGGCGCTGGCCAAGGTGCTGCACGTAAACGAAAAGGAAGTGCGCCGCATGCTCGACCCTGGACACCCGACCAAGGCCGAGGCCCTGGAGCGCGCACTGGCGGCCATGGGAAAGCGGGTGGAGATTCGCGTGCACTGAGCAGTTGCCGCCATGCATCTGGCAGCATGCGGAACCATGCCCCACTATGGCCTGCTTATATTTTTTCCGCTTGCACCATTCGACCGACAGTGGCGTCATGACAGCGCCTGCCGGGCCAGCGGGGCGTCCGACCGCGTCAGCCCCCGGAACTGCCCGATGCGCTCGGCCACGGCTTTGCGCAGCCGCTTGGGGTCTTAGGCATTCTCTCGTAGGAGAAGGTGTTAGTTCCGCATCAGGCAGAATAGGCTTTGCACAAAGATACTGCAAAGAGAAGGTATCATTTTTTACCAGCGGGTTTTTGTAATGAGTTGCGTCCTGCCCGGCGCGACGAGCCGGCTGGCAGAGGAGCCGGCGGCGGGGTTTCAATCTTGATCCCAAGGAGATCGCAGAGTTGGCGAGCGATCTCAGGATTGGTGGTCGTCATCCGTGTAATGGATGCCTCCGCTTTGGTAACCCACCCCTTACCGCGTGCCGAAAGTGCCTCCCAGGACAACCGCAGGCCCCCGGGGTTGTCCTGGAGTAACACCTCTGCGAGCTGCGCAGACTGCGCGAGGTCCTTGCGGGACTTCGCCGGCGACCGGCCCCGGCGTTCCTCGGACACGATGAGCTTGTGCAGCGCGTAGCGGGACGGTGTCGGGATGTTCACGAGCACGCCGCGGGCGGAGAGCAGGACGGTCTTTTCCTTTTCCTCCAGCAGGTAGTCGAGGTAGTTCAGCGACGAAGCCGCCGTGTTGATGTGCGGCAGGAACACGATGTCATTCTGATCCTGGCGGAAGCGCGGAATCAGGAAGTCGATCTTGACCTCTTTGTTCCGTTTCGAGATGAAGGAAGTCGATGGTTTGCGCGAATCGAGTTCCGGGATTGGCAGGAAGCCGGCATCGATCGAGTCGAGAATGGTAGGAACCTCCTCGATGTCGCCCGGTGGCATGGCAAACGCGACATCGATATCGCTGTCATAGGCGAAGTCGATATCATCGGTGGAGGTGAATTCCGTCCACCGGACGCCGAGCATGTTCCCCATGGCGGCAAAGGCGTGGGTGCCGATGAGCACCATGCCCGAGCGGAAGAGTCCAGCATCCGCGAAGGCATGCAGGACGCGGGCATACGCTGCAGGGACAGACATCGCGCCACCCGCAATCAGGGCGGCGCAGAGCTTCTCGCGGTCCTGGACATCCTGCAGGTAGACCTTATGCTCCTTGCGAATGCGCTCGATGGCCCTACGCATCTCCTTGGAATCGGGCCCGAGGTATAGCTGTTGGACAGGGCCCTGAAGGGAGCGGAAGTGGTAGTAATGGTAAAGACGACCCTTGACCTCGCGGGTGACGAAGCTACCGTTGAGGTGGGCCGTCGAGCGGGATGCCTCGATCGCGAGCAGGCGTTCTAGGAGGTTGGCGTAGAGTTGGTGGATCGTATAAGCCAGCCGTTGCATGGCGCGTGTCCAGAGTGTTATAACACACATATTGTATATTGTGTTATAACCCGGTGCAACCCTGAGTTTTGAGATGAGCCTGGTATCCACGCCAATTGTTCTTGTGGGCCATCTGGCAGACCGATCGGATGGATCTATCGATAATGGGATATGTCGTGATTCGCGATTTGAAGATTTATGCTCCAAATTTGCAATCTCAGAAGGGTTATGGGTAAAGCCGATACCGACGGTGGACCGACAAACACACATTTTTCGCTGGTTCTGTGAAGATATATGATTCAACTGTGAACGGACTTATGGTCCCAATGACACCGGGGCCCTTTTTGTTTCCAGCGGCTCCCCGGGGAATACAGACCTCTGCCGCACAAGCATTTGCTCAAATCACTGCCCCATGGCGCGTCCGTAGAGTCAGTTGGCGCCCATTATTCCGGGCTGGGCAGGTTCTGCCCACGGCCGGGAAAACCCGCTAGAATACGCGTCTGGGGCGGCCTGGCCGTCCATTTTTTCAAGGCCCACAGGGAACGCCGCATGCAGACCTGGCTTGTCACCGGCGGTGCCGGCTTCATCGGCGCGAACTTCGTGCTGGCGGCGCGCCGGTTGCGGCTGGCGCGCATCGTCAACCTCGATCTCCTGACTTACGCCGGCCATCCCGAGAACCTCGACGGCTTGGCGAGTCCAGGGGTAGATGAGGCAGGCCGCGCCGGGAGCGAGCGGTCGAAGGCCGACCGTGACCATGTGTTCGTGCGTGGCGACATCGGCGATGAGGCCCTGGTCGCCAAGCTGTTCGCCGAGCACAGGCCGGTCGCGGTAGTGAACTTCGCCGCCGAATCGCATGTCGATCGCTCGATTCTCGGGCCACAGGCCTTCATCCAGACCAATATCGTCGGCACGCACACGCTGCTGGCCGCCGCGCGCGGTTACTGGCAGGGACTGGAAGCGGGGGCGAAGCGTGCATTCCGTTTCCTGCACGTCTCGACCGACGAGGTGTACGGCAGCCTCGGGCCGAAGGACCCGGCCTTTACCGAAGAGCACCAGTACCAGCCGAACTCGCCGTATGCCGCGAGCAAGGCGGCGGCCGATCACCTGGTGCGCGCCTATCACCACACTTACGGCCTGCCGGTGCTCACCACCAATTGCTCGAACAACTACGGGCCGTACCAGCACCCGGAAAAACTCATCCCGCTCATTATCCAGAACGCGCGCGCCGGCAAGCCGTTGCCGATCTATGGCGATGGCCAGCAGGTACGCGACTGGCTGTATGTCGAAGACCACTGCACGGCCATCCGAACAGTCCTGGAAACGGGCCGACCGGGCGAGACCTACAACATCGGCGGCAATGCCGAACGCGCCAACCTCGACATTGTGCACAGCATCTGCCGGTTGCTGGACGAACGCTTTCCACAAGATGCGCCGCACGCGCGCCTGGTCACGCACGTTGCCGACCGACCCGGCCACGACCGGCGCTACGCGATCGATGCCTCCAAGATCAAGCGCGAACTCGGCTGGCAGCCGGCCATGAGCTTCGAGCAGGGCATGGCCAGCACCGTGCAGTGGTATCTGGAGAACGGCGCCTGGGTGCAGGCGGTGAGCAACAGCCAGCATCAGGAATGGTTGAAGAAAAATTACCAGCAACAGGGCCGCAGCGTATGAAAGGCATTATTCTCGCCGGCGGCGCCGGCACGCGGCTGGCGCCGCTCACCAACGTCATGAGCAAGCAACTGCTGCCGGTGTACGACAAGCCGATGATCTACCATCCCTTGTCCACGCTCATGCTGGCCGGCATCCGCGAGATTCTGATTATCTCCACGCCGCAGGATCTGCCGCGCTTCCGCGAGTTGTTTCGCGACGGTTCGCATCTCGGCCTGTCGTTCGACTACATCGAGCAGCCACGTCCGGAGGGTATCGCCCAGGCATTTATTCTCGGACGCAAATTTCTGAACAACGGCCCGGCGGCGCTGGTGCTGGGCGACAACATTTTCTATGGCCATGGCATGCCCGAGCAGATGCAGGCCGCCACGCGTCTCGAGCATGGCGCAACGGTGTTTGCCTATCACGTCAAGGACCCGCAGCGCTACGGCGTGGTGCACTTCGACGCCGACGGACGCGCCATCGACATCGAAGAGAAACCCAAGCAGCCGAAATCGAATTACGCCGTCACCGGGCTGTATTTCTACGACCAGCGCATCTGCGATATCGCCGCCGCGATCAAACCCTCGGCGCGCGGCGAGCTGGAAATCACCGACGTGAACCGCGCCTACCTTGCCGACGGTTCGCTGCGCGTGGAGAAGCTCGGGCGTGGTTCCGCCTGGCTCGACACCGGCACGCACGAGTCCTTGCACCAGGCGGCCAATTACATTCAGACCATCGAGGCGCGCCAGGGCCTGAAGGTGGCGTGCATCGAAGAGGCTGCCTATCAGATGGGCTTCATCGACAAGAGCCAGTTGGAGAAACTGGCGAACGGCATGAAGAACGAGTACGGCACCTATCTGCGCGAAGTCGCCGCGCACGGGCGCGAGGCGCGCTGAGCATGGAAATCATCGATCTGCCATTGACCGGCTTGAAGCTCATCCGCCCGCGTGTTTTTCCGGATCAGCGTGGCTATTTCCTGGAAACCTGGCAACAGAAGAAGCTCGCCAACCTCGGTTTCAGCGAACGCTTCGTGCAGGACAACCTGTCGTTTTCGCGCCAGGGCGTGCTGCGCGGCCTGCATTTCCAGTATCCGACCTGGCAGGGCAAGCTGGTGCTGGCGATCGAGGGGGAGGTTTATGACGTGGTCGTGGACATTCGCCGCGATTCGCCGACCTTCGGGAAGTGGTACGGTGTCACGCTCAACGCCCAGACCCACGAGCAGCTCTATGTGCCGCCGGGTTTCGCCCACGGCTTCTGCGTGCTGAGCGACACGGCACGCGTGCTGTACAAATGCACGGACTATTATGCGCCGGGCGAGGAATACACGCTGCTCTGGAACGACCCGGATCTCGGCATCGACTGGCCGGTGCGGAATCCGATTCTGGCCGACAAGGACGCGCAGGGTCTGCGTCTTAAGGACGCATTCATTCCGGGATGAACAGGAGCAAGGCAGGCCTGCACAAAGATAGCCGTAATATTTTGCTGTTCGGCGCCAACGGCCAGTTGGGCACGAAGCTCAACACATTGCTCGCCACGAAAGGCACGGTCCATGCCATCGGTCATTCCGAACTCGACCTGCGTGATCTGGCAAGGCTGCGTGCGCGCATTCTCGAGACAAACCCCGCATTGATCGTTAATGCCGCGGCCTATACGGCCGTGGATGCCGCCGAATCGGACGTCGAGAATGCACAACTGGTGAATGCGCAGGCGCCGCGCGTCATGGCCGAGGCGGCACGCGAGTGCAATGCGTTATTCGTGCATTACTCGACCGACTATGTTTTCGACGGCACGGCGCGCACGCCGTATACGGAAGCGTCGCCCGTCAGACCGCTCGGTGTGTACGGCGAAACAAAATTGGCTGGCGAGCAGGCGGTCGCCGCTGCGGGTGCCGCGCATCTCATCTTGCGTACCGCCTGGCTGTATTCCAATCGCGGCAAGAACTTTCTCAATACCATGTTGCGGCTCGCCGCCGAGCGCGACGAACTGCGCGTGGTGAACGATCAGACCGGCTGCCCCACCTATGCCGACCTGGTCGCCGCTGCCAGCGTACGGATGCTGGACGGCATGTTTGTCAGCGGCAGCCTGCGCACGGAACGCTGCGGCCTCTATCACATCGCTTGTCAGGGTGAAACCACATGGTGGGGTTTCGCCCAGCGCATTATCGAACTGGCGGGGTTTGCCGAACGCGTGCGCGCTCTGCCCATCACCACGGCTGACTACCCGACCCCGGCAAAACGCCCGGCCTATTCGGTACTATCGGGCGACAAACTTGAGCGCATCTTTGGTATCCGTCTGCCAGAGTGGCAGGATGGTTTGAAACGCTGTCTTGCCGAGCGCGACACGGGAAAATGAAGGCCTGCTACGCTCGTCCTGCCTATGAATAGCCGCGAGGCGCTTGGCGCCGACGGTCCGCTGGCGCAGACCGTATCGGATTTTTCCGCGCGCCGCTCCCAGCAGGACATGGCCGCGCGCATCGAGCAGGTGCTCGCCGACCAGTCGATCCTGGTGGCCGAGTCCGGCACCGGTACCGGCAAGACCTTTGCCTATCTGGTTCCGGCGCTGCTGTCCGGCCGCAAGGTGCTGATCTCGACCGGCACCCGCAACCTGCAAGACCAGTTGTTTCACCGCGACCTGCCGATGGTGCGCGACGCCCTTGCGCTGCCGGTGAGCATGGCGTTGCTCAAGGGCCGCGCCAATTATCTGTGCCTGCACCGGCTGGAGCGCGCCGAGCTTGAAGCGCATTTCAGCAACCGCCGTGAATCCGGCGAGGCTAAGGGAGCAGGCCTGCACAAAAATATCCATATGATCCGGATACGCGAATGGGGCGCACGCACGCGCAGCGGCGATATCAGCGAGCTGGTCGAGGTGCCGGAGGATTCTGACATCTGGCCACGCGTTACCTCGACGCCGGACAATTGCCTTGGCAGCGGTTGCGAGCGCTACAACGATTGCTTCGTGAACAAGGCGCGGCGCGATGCGCTCGGCGCGGACGTGCTGGTCGTCAATCATCACCTGTTCTTCGCCGACCTGGCGCTGCGTGAAGAAGGCTTCGGTCAGTTGCTGCCGGGCGCCGAGGCGGTGATCTTCGATGAGGCCCACCAACTGCCGGAGATTGCCTCGAACTTCTTCGGCCTGAGTCTCAGCAGTCATCAGCTCATCAGCCTGTGCCGTGACACCGTAACCGAAGAAATCAAGGAGAACAGCGCCGTGGCCGGTCTGTCGGGCGCGGCCGGAAAACTGGAGAAGTCAGTGGCCGACCTGCGCCTGGCCTTCGGCGTTGAACCGCAGCGCGCCGCCTGGAGTGCCATGGCCGGGCGCAAGGGTTTTCAGGCCGCGCTCGGCGATACCCGCGAGCGCCTCACCGAGCTCACCAATCTGCTCGATCAGGCGGCGGCGCGCGGCGCCGGGCTCGCGGCCTGTTTCCGGCGCGCGTCTTCTTATCTCGACCGGTTGCTGCTGTTCAGCGACAACCCGCCGCCCGATACCATTCCGTGGTTCGAGACCGGTGCGCGCAGTTTTCTGCTGCGGCTCACGCCCATGGACGTGGCCACGCCGTTCCGCGCCTGCATGGCCGATCATCCGCGCGCCTGGGTGTTTACCTCGGCGACGCTGGCGGTGGATGGCAATTTCGACCACTTCACCACGCAGCTCGGGCTGGAAGAAGCGGAAACCAAGGTCTGGGAGAGTCCGTTTGACTACGCAAAACAGACACTGCTCTATCTGCCGCAGAATCTGCCGGAACCGGCCGCCCCAGATTATACGGAACGCCTGCTGGAAGCCGCGCTGCCGGTGCTGGAAGCCAGCCGCGGGCGCGCATTTCTGCTGTTCACCAGTCACCGCGCGCTGAAATTTGCCGCCGACTGGCTGCCGGGACGCATCGCTTACCCGTTGTTGGTGCAGGGCACGGCGCCGCGCGCCGAGCTGCTGGATCGCTTCCGCCAGCTCGGCAATGCGGTGCTGCTCGGCACCGGCAGCTTCTGGGAGGGCGTGGATGTGCGCGGCGAGGCCTTGTCGTGCGTCATTATCGACAAGCTGCCGTTTGCCTCGCCGGATGATCCCGTATTGCAGGCGCGCGCTGCCGCCATGCAGGAAGCCGGTCGCAGCCCGTTCATGGACTATCAGTTGCCGACGGCGGTGATCGCCCTCAAGCAGGGCGTGGGCCGGTTGATTCGCGATGAGCAGGATCGTGGCGTGCTGATGCTGTGTGACCCGCGCCTGCGCAGCAAGGGCTATGGAAAAATCTTCCTCGCCAGCCTGCCGGCCATGCCGCGCACGCGTGCACTGGCCGATGTGCAGCAGTTCTTCGCGCCGGCCGGCGCGCCATCACCGTCTTCGGCCTGCACCGTCAACACCTGATTCTTCCGTTTTTTCAGGGCGAAGGCCCGGTATTGCTCTCGACGGGCAGATGCTTGCCTGAATAACCGGTCGGGCGTAATAATGGCACGCACCGGGTAAGTCATATCCGTTGCGGCTAGCCCGGTTTCTCTGGTGCGTGCCTTGGTGCCAATAAACATTCATATTGGGCGGGGCGGTGTGTCATCAGGGTTGCTTCAAAAAAACATAAGAACCAATGCTGTTTCCACCCAACCATCTTGAGGAGAACAACGCATGCGTAAAGTTAAATCAATGCTCATGGCAGCCGGCATCATGGGCGTTGTCGCCACCGGCCTGAGCCTTCCGGCCGACGCCGCCGGCACCACCAAGGTATCCGGCACCCGTTTCGAAATGACCATTCCGGACTGCTGGGCGCCCGGCTATAAGGATCTGGATAATTTGTTCATGATTTTCTTCAAGGATCCAACCAGCGGCGCGGTGCTGGAGGGTGTGTTCCTGCGCGGTACACAGGACGCGAAATTCTCCCTCAAGGACTTCAAGAAGGCGCGCGTCGACCAGCAGAACAAGGCCTATGAAGGGAAGCATCACAAGGTTGCCAAGGAGGGTGAGGTCACTATCGGTGGCGCCAAGGGGAATTACATCCTCACCACCTGGAAGGAGAAAGACAAGGACATGGAAAAGCACACCGCCCAACACCTCAAGGACGGCAACCGTTACATGGTGGTGTTGTGGGGCGAGAAGGGCAAGGTCGACAAGAAGGTGTTCGACGAGGCCGTCAAGACCTTCGCCCTGGCCAAGCCGTAATCCCGGTCATTCCAAGATCCTGGGGGGCGCTGCGGCGCCCCTTTTTTTCTGATGTTCGTTCTCTTGGCGCGTCCCGCCGCGTGTGTTGTGTTAACATTTTCCGCACATGCAGCCCGCAAAAACAATTCACACCGTCAGGCAGCACCCGGTTCTGCGTGCAGCGCTCTGGCTGATGGCCGGGGCGTTGCTGTTTCTGGCAGTGATCCAGTCGTTGACGGTGACGGTTGCCTGGTGGCGCCATGAGCTGCATGCCATGCATGCAGCGGACTGGTTCTGGATTCTGCTGTTTCCACTCCTCATCGTTATCTATCTGCGGTTCTTCTCCATTTTCCGTCCGGGCTGTCGGGCCTGCCTGCCGGAGGACGCGCGCACGCAGAGCGGGCCACGCGGGCCATGAAGATTCTCGCCCTCGATACAGCCACGGAAGCCTGCACCGTTGCCCTGTCGCTGGATGGGCAAGTGCTGGAACGTTCCGAGCCCGGCGGACAGCACGCCGAACGCATTCTGCCGATGGTGGATGCACTGCTCGCGGAAGCCGGGCTGGTGCTCACGCAACTCGATGCCTTGGCCTTCGGCCGCGGGCCGGGTTCGTTTACCGGGCTGCGCATCGGCGCCGGTGTCGCGCAAGGGCTGGCATTCGGTGCGGACCTTCCGGTCGTGCCGGTGTCCTCGCTCGCCGCGCTCGCACAAGGCCAGGATGCGGCGCGCGTGCTCGCCGCATTCGATGCGCGCATGCAACAGGTCTACTGGGGTGCCTATGTACGCAATGTGCAGGGAATTATGGAAGTGCAGGGTGCCGAGGGAGTGTTCGCGCCGCAGGGAACCCCCCTACCCGCAGGCGACGATTGGCGCGGGGCTGGCCCGGGTTGGGACGCATACCACCATGTCCTGCGGCAACACCTGGGGCGGCGGCTTGTGACATGGCAGCCACATTGCCTGCCACAGGCGCGGCACGTCGCCGAGCTGGGTGTCGCCGGCTATCGGTCAGGCGCGGCCATCGCCGCGGAAGCAGCGCTGCCGGTCTATATCCGCGATGATGTTGCGGTAAAGCAAAGGTCACGTCCGTAACAATACGCTCTGACGATAAAAATTTTCCCCGGACCAACCGTGGGAATGATGTCGCTGTAGTTCCGTTTATCGCGCAATTCCCGGCGCGGCTTGTCCGCCACCCGTCAAAGAATCGGCTCATTATTACAAATCCGGCAGACGAGTCCGGAGACGTCGATTCATTGACGCCAGATTATTTGCTGCTTGCAAAGATATTCGCGCGTCTATACTGGATGAGAACCGCGCAACCGGCACACCTGACGCGCTGGCCACGATTGCAGACATGCGGGCATGCGGGGCGGGAAAGTTCAGTTCAGCAATACAATCGCCGTGAATGGCATGCAGGCGCCGGGTGTGGCAGACGACTCCGAGGGCGCATGTTGTTGTGTGGACAAGACCCATGACGAGGACAGATTGATCCCATGAATCACGAGCAAGCGAAGAACAACCTGCACAGTCTCCTCAAGGTGATGTTGAACAAGAAGGCCTCGGATCTTTTTATCTCCGACGATTTCCCGCCATCGATGAAAATCGACGGCAAGATGACACCGGTCTCGGCCCAGAAGCTGACTCCGGCGCACACCAAGGCGCTCGCCCATGCCGCGATGAACGAGAAGCAACGCGCCGAGTTCGAGGTGGAGAAGGAGTGCAATTTCGCCATCAGTCCGGCCGGTATTGGCCGCTTCCGCGTCAATGTCTTCATGCAGCAGGGTCATATCGGCATGGTGTTGCGCACCATCACCACGCAGATACCGAATTTCGACGAACTGAAGCTGCCGCCGGTGCTGAAGGATGTGTCGCTCACCAAGCGCGGCCTGGTGATTCTGGTCGGCGGCACCGGCTCGGGCAAGTCCACCTCGCTGGCCGCCATGGTCGACTACCGCAACGAGAACAGTCATGGCCACATCATCACCATCGAGGATCCGGTGGAGTATGTGCACAAGAACAAGAACTGCCTGATTACCCATCGCGAGGTCGG
>CAYHES010000044.1:0-16433 GCA_964355495.1 uncultured Acidiferrobacterales bacterium | reverse complement strand
CCGCTCACAGTAAAAAATCACCGATGCATGCTAATCGCCAAGTCAATCTACCTGAACCGATCGAGAAATGATGAATTATTCTATGCGAAAGTGTCCGACATAGATGATTAAACGTATCAGGGTGGCCTGTGTGCGTTTTCTTTGACACCGAACAGACAACTGTGTGCAAATTCATCGTTCGTGCCACCTGTGGAATCGTACGAAGATTTTTTGTTAAGTCCGACAGGCTGCTAGAGGCCATACATGTTCCAGCGTATCCGCGATGACATCCGCAGTGTATTTGAACGCGACCCAGCGGCGCGCTCGACGCTTGAGGTATTGCTGGTCTATCCCGGCCTGCATGCGGTCTGGATGCATCGGGTATCGCACCGGCTGTGGCGCTGGCGCCTGAAGCTGCTCGCGCGCCTGCTGTCCCAACTCACGCGCTGGCTCACTGGCATCGAGATTCATCCGGGCGCCACCATTGGCAACCGTTTTTTCATTGACCACGGCATGGGCGTGGTGATTGGCGAGACCGCCGAGATCGGCGATGACTGCACGCTGTATCATGGCGTGACCCTGGGCGGAACCAGCTGGGAAAAGGCAAAACGCCATCCGACGCTCGGCAAGAACGTCGTGGTGGGTGCGGGCGCCAAGATCCTCGGCCCGATCACTATCGGCGATAATGCGCGCGTCGGCTCAAATTCGGTGGTGGTGAAAGACGTGCCGGCGAACGCCACGGTGGTGGGTATTCCGGGGCGCATTGCGTTCGCCAGGGACGATACCACTTCCGAGAAGCGTCGTGTCATGGCCGAGAAAATCGGCTTCGATGCCTATGGTCAACACCATGGCCTGCTGCCCGATCCAGTCACCCAGGCGCTTGACCGTATCCTCGACCATTTACATGCTGTCGATGAGCGCCTGGCATTGCAGGATCGCTTGCTACACACCGACACCAGGATGTCGGGGGGTGCAGACCAGGACAGAAAGCCTGCAACGAGCCCGAATTCCAACAAGGGCCGGGGGGAAAAGGGCGGTCCGACCTCGGCTTAATCGGCTCATCGTTCCAAGAGCCTGAGCAGGCACCAGCGGCGTACAATACTTGACTGTTTATGTCGGATATGCCAGAATGCTATTCGGTAAATTGAACTTAACCCTCGGGCCCGCGCCATGAAACTGACGACCAAAGGACGCTATGCGGTAACCGCCATGCTGGATCTGGCGCTGCATTACCAGCAAGGCGCCGTAACCCTTTCTGAAATAGCCAAACGCCAGGGCATCTCCCTGTCGTATCTGGAGCAACTGTTCGCGCGCCTGCGCCGCAACGGCCTGGTGGACAGCGTGCGGGGTCCGGGCGGTGGCTACACGCTCGCCCTGGCACCGGACAAGATTACCGTGGCGCAGATCGTGATCACGATCAACGAGAATATCGATGCCACGCGCTGTGGTGGCGACAAGAACTGCCAGGGTGACGAGCGCTGCCTGACGCATGACCTCTGGCACTCGCTGAGCGAGCGCATCCACGACTTTCTGAATGGAATAACCCTGGCCGATCTTGTGGCCGAGCCGAATGTGCGCGATGTTGCCGAGCGTCAACGTGAGCGGGATCGCGAAAAGCGTGTGTCGGTGGTGGCCACGCGCTGAAGGCCCACGTATTGCAGCCGGTCAGGTTTGGCCACGCGAACGCCAGAGTTATAGTTGAGAGCGCCATGAGAAAACCGATTTATCTTGATTACTCGGCGACCACGCCGGTCGATCCGCGCGTCGCCGAGAAACTGTGCCGCTACCTGACCCTGGACGGTGAGTTCGGCAATCCGGCATCGCGCTCCCATGTGTTCGGCTGGCACGCCGACGAGGCCGTCGAGGAGGCGCGTGCGCAGGTGGCCGCGCTCATCGGTGCCGATCCGAAAGAGATTGTCTGGACGTCCGGCGCCACCGAATCCAACAATCTTGCCATCAAGGGCGCGGCGCAGTTCTACAAGGGCAAGGGCAAACACATCGTCACCTGCAAGACCGAACACAAGGCGGTACTGGATACCTGCCGCCATCTGGAGCGTGAAGGCTTTGAGGTGACCTACCTCGACCCGGAACCGAACGGCCTGGTCGATCTCGAGAAGCTGGCAGCGACATTGCGCCCGGATACGATCCTTGTGTCGCTGATGCACGTCAACAACGAGATCGGGGTGATTCAGGACCTGGCGGCGATCGGCAAGCTCACCCGTAGCAAGGGCATCCTGTTCCACACCGACGCCGCGCAAAGCGCCGGCAAGGTGCCGATCGACGTGAACGCCATGAACATCGATCTGCTGTCGCTGTCGGCGCACAAGGTCTATGGCCCGAAGGGCATCGGTGCGCTGTACGTGCGGCGCAAGCCGCGCGTGCGTCTCGAGGCGCAGATGCACGGTGGCGGGCACGAGCGCGGCATGCGTTCCGGCACGCTGCCGGTGCACCAGTGTGTGGGCATGGGTGAGGCCTTCCGCATCGCCAAGGCCGAGATGGCGCAGGAGAGCGGGCGCATCCGCATGCTGCGCGATCGCCTCTATAATGGCCTAAAGGGGATTGAAGAGGTGTACGTGAACGGCGACATGGAGCGACGTATCGCCGGTAACCTCAACATCAGCTTTAACTTCGTCGAGGGCGAGTCGTTGATCATGGCGCTCAAGGACATCGCCGTATCCTCCGGTTCGGCCTGCACCTCGGCGAGCCTCGAGCCGTCGTATGTGCTGCGCGCGCTCGGGCGCAACGACGAGCTGGCGCACAGCTCGATCCGTTTCACCCTCGGCCGCTTCACGACCGAAGAAGACGTGGACTACACGATTAAACTGGTGAAAGAGAAAATCGGCAAGCTGCGCGAACTTTCACCGCTCTGGGACATGTACAAGGAAGGCATCGATCTCAGCACGGTGCAATGGGCGGCGCATTGAGAAGGCAGTGATGAGTTATGAGTTTTTAGTGATGAGTTGTCGATGCGAATCGATAATTGTCAAAACTCAAACAACTCAGAACTCAGCACTTTGAACTTAACACTGGGGTTTAGATATGGCATACAGCGACAAGGTACTGGACCACTACGAGAACCCGCGCAATGTCGGCGCCTTCGACAAGGGCGACCAGTCGGTCGGCACCGGCATGGTCGGCGCGCCGGCCTGCGGTGACGTGATGAAGTTGCAGATCAAGGTGAACGAACAGGGCGTCATCGAGGACGCCAAGTTCAAGACCTACGGCTGTGGTTCGGCGATTGCCTCAAGCTCGCTGCTCACCGAGTGGGTGAAGGGCAAAACCCTGGAGCAGGCCGGCCAGATCAAGAACACCCAGATCGCCGAAGAGCTGGCGCTGCCGCCGGTGAAGATCCACTGTTCGGTGCTGGCCGAGGATGCCATCAAGGCCGCGATCAATGATTACCAGCAGAAGCGCGCAAAAGGCAGCAAGGCAGACGCCGCCTGATACCGCTCGCAGACAGACATCGCTGACAATAAGGTAAGTATATGGCAATCACTCTCACCGAATCCGCCGCCGCGCATGTGCGCAAGTCCCTCGACAAGCGCGGCAAGGGCGAAGGTCTGCGCCTCGGTGTACGCACCTCCGGCTGCTCGGGCAAGGCCTATGTGCTTGAGTTCGTCGATGCCATCCAGCCGGACGAGGTGGTGTTCGAGAGCCACGGGGTAAAACTGATCGTGGACCCGAAGAGCCTCCTGTTCCTGGACGGGATGGTGCTGGATTACACCCGCGAAGGCCTCAACGAAGGCTTCAAGTTTGATAACCCGAACGTCAAGGGCGAGTGCGGCTGCGGCGAAAGCTTTACCGTCTGACCGGCCAGGTGTTTGCCGCATGCAGGCCGATCTGGGCAAGAATTATTTCGAGCTGTTCGGTCTGCCCAGCGCGTTCGATCTCGATCCCGCCGATCTCGCCGCACGCTATCGCGATCTGCAGCGCCGTTTCCATCCCGACCGCTTTGCTTCAGCCTCCGAGCCGGAACGGCGGCTTTCGTTGCAACTGACGGCGCAGGTCAACGCCGCCTTTCAGACCCTCAAGGATCCGGTGGCACGCGCGCGTTACCTGCTCGGCTTGCAGGGGATCGATACCGGCGAGGACACGGATACGGCCATGGATACGGCCTTTCTCATGGAGCAGATGGAGTTGCGCGAAAGCCTGGCCGAGGCGCGTGAGGCGGCCGACCGGCACGCGCGCCTGGAGTCCCTGCGCCAGCGGGTGGAAGAAGATTTCGAGGCGCGAACCGCGCTGTTGCGCGCCCGCTTCGCGGAGAACTCGGAGCCGGCGCGCCGGCAGGCGCGCAATCTGGTGCGCGAGATGCAATTTCTCCAGAAGCTCGCGCGCGAGGTCGAAGAACTGGAGTAGAGTCGTAGCGCATTCATTCACGAAACAGAATTCATCCATGGCACTGTTGCAGATCAGCGAACCCGGCCAGTCCACCGCGCCGCACGAGCACCGGCTCGCGGTCGGCATCGACCTTGGCACCACCAACTCGCTCGTGGCCACGGTGCGCAGCGGGGTTGCCGACACCTTGCCGGACGAACAGGGTCGGCACCTGTTGCCGTCGGTGGTGCACTATCGGCGTGACACCGGCCCCGAGGTGGGCGAGGCGGCGCTCGAGGCGGCGGCGGATGACCCGTTGAATACGATTGCCTCCGTGAAGCGTCTCATGGGGCGCGGTGTCGAGGACGTGAAGCGTCTCGGCAACCTGCTGCCGTATGAGTTCAGTCCGGGCGCGTCCGCCATGCCGCGTATCAAAACGGTGGCTGGTGAGCGCAGCCCGATCGAGGTCTCGGCCGATATTCTCGGGAACCTCAAGCAGCGCGCCGAGACGACGCTCGGTGGCGCACTCAGTGGCGCGGTCATTACCGTGCCGGCCTACTTTGACGATGCCCAGCGTCAGGCCACCAAGGACGCCGCGCGTCTTGCCGGTCTGAATGTGTTGCGCCTGCTCAACGAGCCGACCGCGGCCGCCGTAGCCTACGGCCTCGACCGGAGCGCCGAAGGCGTGTTCGCGATCTACGACCTGGGTGGCGGCACCTTCGATATTTCGATCCTGCGCCTGAATCGCGGCGTGTTCGAGGTGCTGGCCACGGCCGGCGATTCGGCGCTGGGCGGCGACGACATGGATCACGCCGTCGCCGACTGGATGTGGCGACAAGCGGGCCTGACCGAACACGCCGATCGCAAGCTGCAACGCCGCTTGTTGCGCGATGCGCGCGCCGCCAAACAGGCGCTGACCGATGCACCGACCGTTCCGGTCCAGGTGCTGCGCCCGGATGGCACGATCTGGCAGGGCGAGCTCGCGCGCGCGACACTGGTCCATCTGGTCGATCCACTGATCGAGCGCACGCTCGCCCCCACGCGCCGCGCGCTGAAAGATGCCGGCCTTAAGACAAAGGACATCCAGGAAGTGGTGATGGTCGGCGGTTCGACACGCATGCCGCGCGTGCGCGAGAAGGTCAAAACATTCTTCAATCGTGAGCCGCTCACCACCATTGACCCGGACAAAGTCGTGGCGATCGGCGCCGCCATCCAGGCCGATATCCTTGCCGGCAACAAGCCGGACTCCGACATGTTGTTGCTGGATGTCATTCCGCTGTCGCTCGGTCTGGAGATCATGGGCGGCATGGTGGAGAAAATCATTCCACGCAACGCGACGATCCCGACGGTGCGCGCCCAGGAATTCACAACGTTCAAGGACGGCCAGACGGCGCTGCTTATTCACGTGCTGCAGGGCGAGCGCGAGCTGGTCAGCGACTGCCGGTCGCTCGCACGCTTCGAGCTGCGCGGCATTCCGCCGATGGTGGCGGGCGCGGCGCGCATCCGCGTCAGCTTTCAGGTGGATGCCGACGGCCTGCTGAGCGTGGCGGCGCGCGAGCAGGGAACCGGCGTTGAGGCAACGATCACGGTCAAGCCGTCCTACGGCCTCACCGATGCAGAGATCGAACAAATGCTGCGCGATTCCATTACGCATGCCAGCGACGACAATGCGGCGCGCAACCTGCGCGAACAGCAGGTCGATGCCGACCGCGTGCTGGAGGCGGTGCAGGCAGCGCTACGCGCGGACGGTGATAAGTACCTGGACCGGGACGAGCGCGCCGCCATTGATGCGATGCTTGCGGTATTACACAATGCGCGCGCCGGAACGGACACGACGGCCATCAAGCAGGCGATCGCCGCGGTCGATCAGGCCACCCAGGCGTTTGCCGCGCGCCGCATGGATGCCAGCGTGCGCGCGGCGCTCGCCGGCCACCGGCTGGACGAATTCAAGAGCTGAGACACCATGACCCTGCTGCATGTCCTGCCACACAAGGAACTCTGCCCGCGGGGTGCGACCATCGACGCCGAGCCGGGCACGAGCATCTGCGACGCGCTGCTCGATGTCGGCATCAATATCGACCATGCCTGCGAGAAGGCCTGCGCCTGCACCACCTGCCATGTGATCCTCCGCCAAGGCTTCGAGACACTGGCGCCGGCCGATGACAAGGAGGAGGACATGCTCGACAAGGCCTGGGGCGTCGAACCCGCCTCGCGCCTCAGTTGCCAGGCGCGCGTCGGCGGGCAGGAACTGGTGATCGAGATTCCCCGCTACACCATCAATATGGTTTCGGAGAGCAAAAAATGAAACCCTGCATCGTTGGTGCTTTCACACAGGAGTTGCCATGGGCCTGAAATGGACCGAAAGCCTCGAAATCGCCATCGCCCTGAGCGATGCGCATCCGGATGCCGACCCAAGAACCATCCGTTTTACCGACCTGTACCAGTGGGTGCAGCAGCTGGATGGGTTCGATGACGATCCGGCGCACTGCGGCGAAAAAATCCTGGAAGCCATCCAGATGGCCTGGATCGACGAGGCCGGCAGATGATCGTAGCGCCGGCTGGCGATATCGGCCGGCCGGCCGCCGGCAGTGCGTTTGTTTCCCCGGTGCCTAGCCGCTAAACTATCCCCTTGTTTCAGAAGGCCGGAACCTGCGTCCCGGGAGCTGGTCAGTATGCGGTGACAACTGGGTTCTTTCGGAGATTACATGGCGATTGAGTGCCCCACGTCCATTCAAGAAACCCGAAGGCGTAGTCCGGAACCGGTCAGGTAAGCCCGCGCACCCGCTATAGACGAATCATGCAAACTTCCACCACCGGCAAGATCAATCTTCTGGGCCTCGATCTCGCGGCCCTGCAATCGTTCTTTGCGGACTTGGGCGAGAAGCCGTTCCGCGCCGGCCAGGTCATGCAGTGGATCCACCACTACGGCGCCACGGATTTCGACGCCATGACCAATCTGAGCAAGGCGCTGCGCACCCGTCTCCAGGAAACCGCCGCGATCCGACCGCCGGAAGTGGAACTCGACCAGCAGGCGGCGGACGGCACGCGCAAGTGGTTGCTGCGACTGGCCGACGGCAACTGCATCGAAACCGTGTTCATTCCCGAGGCCGAACGCGGCACGCTGTGCGTGTCCTCGCAGGTCGGCTGCACGCTCAACTGCGCGTTCTGCGCCACCGGCCACCAGGGTTTCAATCGCAACCTCGATGCGCACGAGATCATCGGTCAGGTGTGGGCCGCCAACCGCGCACTCGGGCGTGACCCGAAGGGCGAGCGCATTATTACCAATGTGGTGATGATGGGCATGGGTGAACCACTGCTCAACTTCGACAACGTGGTCGCGGCCATGAAAATCATGCTGGATGACATGGCCTATGGCCTGTCCCGGCGGCGCGTGACCCTCAGCACCGCCGGCATGGTGCCGATGCTGGAACGCCTGCGCGCAGAATGCCCGGTGAGCCTGGCGGTGTCACTGCATGCGCCGAACGATGCGCTGCGCAACGAGCTGGTGCCGCTCAACCGCAAGTATCCGATCGCCGAACTGCTCGCGGCCTGCAAGCGCTATGTCGAAGGCGATGCGCGCCGGCGCGTGACCATCGAATACGTCATGCTCGCCGGCGTCAACGACAGCATGACCCACGCGCATGAGTTGGTAAGGATTCTGGACGGGGTGCCGGCCAAGGTGAACCTGATTCCGTATAATCCGTTTCCGCAGGGGCGTTTCGAGCGTTCCGGCCCGGCCACGATCAACCGTTTCCGCGACGTGTTGATGAATGCCAACCTCACGACCGTCACGCGCAAGACCCGTGGCGACGACATCGATGCCGCTTGCGGCCAGCTGGCCGGCCGCATTCAGGATCTAACGCCGCGCTCGCAGCGGTTGAGCCGGAGAATCTCGCCATCATGATGCGTCGCGCGGTGTCGCTGGTTCTTGCCGGCCTGTTGATCGGCGGCTGTGCCTCCCAGGCAGAACGTGAAGAGAAGGCGGAGAAATACAAGAAGCGCGTCGAGATTCATACCCAGCTTGGTGCCACCTATCTTTCCCGTAATCAGCTGGATATCGCCCAGCAGGAACTGGAGCGTGCGCTGGATATCAACCCGGATGACTCGCAGGCGAATCACATCATGGGTTTGCTGCAGATCCGCCTGAAGCAGGACGACAAGGCCGAGCGTCACTTCCGGCGGGCGGTCAGCGAGCAGCCGGGCAATGCCGATGCGCGCAACAGTTACGGCGTGTTTCTGTGTGAGCGCGGGCGCCTGGACGACGCCGATGAGCAGTTCCGTGCCGCCATCGACAATCCACTTTACAAATCTCCGGAACAGGCCAGCCTCAATGCCGGAATTTGCCAACTCAAGAAGCCCGACAAGAATGCCGCCGCCGCTTACTTCCGTACCGCACTGCGGCACAATCCGCGTCAGCCGCAGGCGCTGTTGCACCTGGCGCGCCACAGCTTCGAGGCCGGCGAGTCGCTCTCGGCGCGCGGGTTCATTCAGCGTTATTTCGAAGTGGCCACGGACACCCCCGAGGTGCTGTTGCTGGCGTTTCGTATCGAGCGTGTTCTGGGCGCCAAGGATGCGCAGGCCACTTATGCGCTTCGGCTGCGCGGCAAGTTCCCGGAGTCAGCAGAAGCCAAGCAATTGCGTACCCTGACAGGAAAGTAACAATATGACGATCGCCCATCCAGAAACCGCCACGCGCGCGCCGATTCACGGTCCCGGGGCACTGCTTGCCCAGGCACGTGCGGATTTGCACTTGGCACACGAAGAGGTGGCGGCAAAACTGCATCTTGCCACGCGCCAGATCGAGGCCCTCGAACAGGATGACTACTCGAGTCTGCCGGGGGCGACCTATGTGCGCGGCTATCTCAAAAGCTATGCCTTGCTGCTGGGGCTTTCGCCCGAGCCGATCCTGGAAGCGCACACGCGCCTGACCGCGGCGCCGGTCACGCCGGATTTCAGGGCGATTGCCCCGCAGCGGGAAATTACCAGCCGTCATCACCAGGTGCGTTTCGTCACCTATTTCATGGCAGCGATCGTGATTGGGCTGGCGATTGCCTGGTGGCAGGGGCGTGACGTCCGTCCGCCCAACCCCTTGCTGGCCGTGCGTGACGGCGAGCCCGCCGTGGCCGCTGCGGATGCCGTGCCTGGCGCGGACGCCATTAGCGAGTCGGCGAAGCCGGTTGAAAGCCCGGCAATCCCCGCACCGGTAGGTGCCGCTGCGACGGGCAACAAGCCGCCGGCCCCGGTAACGCCACCGGGCCCGGCGGCGGCCAGCGCCCCGATTGCCGTACCGCAAACGGCCGTGGCAGCGCCCGTGTCCGCCGCGCAGCCAGCCGGTGCGCGGATCAAACTGGTATTGCACGCCGATCAGGATTCGTGGGCCGACATCCGTGACGCGCGCCAGACCAGGCTTCTGTACGACACGGTGCCGGCGGGACGCAGCGTGACGCTCGAAGGCGTGGCGCCGCTGAGTATTTTTCTCGGTAATGCCGCGGGGGTGCGCCTGGATTACAATGGCCAGGCCGTGGACATCGCCCGGCACCAGCGCGGCATGATGGCGCGTTTCACGCTCGGCGCGGATGAAGCCGCGGTCGTGCCAGCGCGCTGACACCTGCCGACCGTCGTCGGTCGCGCATTCGACCAGAACCCAGAACCGAGGTAATCCCCTTGAGCAAGGCCATCCAGGCCATCCGCGGCATGAATGATCTGCTGCCGGAGGCGTTGTCGCTCTGGCAACGCATCGAGCAGGCGGCCGAAACGGTGCTCACGGCTTACGGCTATCGCGAGATCCGCTTTCCGGTTATCGAGAAAACCGAGCTCTATAAACGCTCGATCGGCGAGGTGACGGACATCGTCGAGAAGGAAATGTATACCTTCGAGGACCGCAACGGTGACAGCCTGACCTTGCGTCCGGAGGGCACCGCCGGTTGCGTGCGCGCCGGCGTCGAGAACGGGCTGCTGCACAATCAGACGCAGCGTCTGTGGTACGCCGGGCCGATGTTCCGCCACGAGCGTCCGCAGAAGGGCCGCTACCGCCAGTTTCACCAGATCGGTGTCGAGGCGTTCGGTATCGGTACACCGGACATCGATGCCGAACTCATCTTTGTGACGGCGCGCCTGTGGCGCCTGCTTGGGATTCGCGGCCTTGAGCTGCAGATCAACTCGCTCGGCACGCCGGCGGCACGTGCCCGCTATCGGCAGGTGCTGGTCGAGTACCTGCGCGGCCAGCATGAGCAGCTGGACGAAGACAGTCGGCGGCGCCTCGATGGCAACCCGCTGCGCGTGCTGGACAGCAAGCATCCGGCCATGCAGCCTGTGATCGCCGCGGCGCCGAGCCTGCACGAGCATCTGGACGAGGAATCGCGCCGGCATTTCGAACAGTTGTGCGCCTATCTTGAGGCCGCGAACATTCCCTACCGCGTGAACCCGCGCCTGGTGCGCGGCCTCGATTACTACACGCGCACCGTGTTCGAATGGGTCACGACCGATCTTGGCGCGCAGGGCACGGTGTGTGCCGGCGGCCGTTACGATGGCCTGGTCGAGCTGCTCGGTGGCCAGTCCACGCCGGCGGCCGGCTTCGCGCTCGGCCTTGAGCGTCTGGCGGAGCTGGCGGCGTTGCAGCAGGTGGCGGGTGCGGAGCGGCCGCCGCAGGTGTATGTTGCGCCGCTGGGCGAGGGAAAGATCGCGCAACAAGGGCTGGTGCTGGCCGAACAGTTGCGCGATGCCGGTCTGCGCGTCGAGTTGCATTGCGGCGGCGGTTCGCTCAAGTCGCAGCTCAAGCGCGCCGACCGCAGCGGGGCACGCTATGCGTTGCTGCTCGGCGAGAGCGAACTGGCGGTCGCGCAGGTGAGTGTGAAGAACCTGCGTGCCGATGAACCGCAACAACTGGTCAGGATGACCGAGGTGCCGGCTTTTCTGTGCGCGCGGCTGGCCGGTGGCCCGGTACAGTGAATTTTAATAACCGATTTATCGAAAGCACGCCTGCACAAAACTAGCCATATTACGGAGAACAACCTTGGAAGCGTATAACCCGGATGACCAGCTCGCGAGTCTCAAGAACTGGTGGAAACAATACGGCACTGCGCTGATTGCTGGCGTCATCGTCGGTCTGCTGTTGCTGGCCGGTGGCACTTACTGGAAGCAGTACACGATCAAGCGCGCCGAGACCGCCTCGCAGATTTATGAAAACCTGCTCGCTGATTTGCAGCAGGGCAGGCCGGATGCGGTGAGTGCGGCGGCCGCAAAACTCATGCAGGACTATGACGCCACGCCCTATGCCGGCAAATCGGCGTTGCTGCTGGCGCGTCTGCGCTTTGATGCCAAGGATATCGCCGGCATGCGCACGCATCTCGAATGGGCCATGCGGAATGCTACCGAAGCCTCGGTGCAGCACGGCGCGCGTTTGCGGCTGGCGCGCCTGCTGCTCGATCAGGGCGATACCGCGGCAGCGCTGGCGCTGGTAAACAGCAAAGACACGCATGGATTTATTTCCGAGTACGAGGAGATCCGCGGCGATGGGTTGCTGGTCCAAGGCGACCGTGACGGTGCGCGTCGCGCCTATCAGACGGCCATCGAAAAATTGCCGCGCGCTTCGTCCTACCTGCAGGCGCTGACCATGAAGCGCGACAACCTCGGCCCGGAGAAGGCGCCATGAACCGCACGGCCGGAGCATTCGCGCTGGCCCTGGCCCTCGGTGGCTGCAGCTGGTTTGGCGGAGCGGATGTGGAGCAGCCCGCCGTACTGGTCGATTTCGAGCCCTCGGCCGCCATCAAGGAAGTCTGGTCGGTGGATATTGGCACCGGACCCGATCGCCAGTTTCTGCGCTTGGGTCCCGCGCGGCATGGGGACACGATCTACACCGTGGATGTCAAAGGTCGCGTGCGCGCGCTGGCGCAGGAAGATGGCAAGGAACGGTGGCGAACCGATCTAGACCTGAAAATTACCGGCGGTGTCGGATTCGGAGATGGCCTGGTGCTGGTTGCCTCGCGCAAGGGCGACGTGGTGGCGCTCGACAAGGACAAAGGCCAGGAACTCTGGCGTGCCCAGGTGGCAAGTGAAGTGCTGGCGCCGCCCGCCGCCGATGCCGGTGTGGTGGTGGTGCAGTCGGTCGACGGCAAGCTCACCGGCCTGGCGAGCGCGAACGGCAAACGGCTCTGGTCTTTTGATCGCAGTGAGCCGGCCCTGAGCCTGCGTGGCACGGCGACGCCGGTGATTCTGTCCGATGCCGTGCTGACCGGGTTTGCCAGCGGCAAGATCGTGGCCGTCAATCTCAAGAATGGGCGGTTGCTGTGGGAGACGCCGGTGGCCCAGCCGCAGGGGCGCAGCGAGATCGAACGCCTCATCGACGTGGATGTCCCGCTGCTGGTTTCCGGCCGCACCCTGCTGGCCGCCGCCTACCAGGGCAAGATCGTGGCCGTGAACCTGGAAAGTGGCCGCCTGTTGTGGTCGCGCGATATATCGACCTATTCCGCGCTGGCGGCCGATGCCGGCAATGTCTATGTGAGCGATGCGCGCAGCAATGTGTACGCACTCGATTTGCAAAGCGGCTCCACGGTCTGGAAACAAGACAAGCTGGCGCTGCGCCGCCTGAGCGCGCCGACGGTGACCGGGAATGCCGTGGCGGTCGCCGATTTCGAGGGCTACGTGCATTGGCTGGCGCGCGAAGACGGCCGGTTCCTGGCGCGCGAGCGCGCGGCGCGCGCCGCCGTGCTGGCGGCGCCGATCGCCGATGGCGAAACGCTTTATGTGAACACGCAGAATGGATATCTGGCCGCGTTGCGTCTTGGCACGCGCGCACCCTGAACACAGGGGAAGCGCCTGACGTTTCCCTTATGCGTATCCGCCACGACTACATCCTCGTATGAAACCCGTTGTTGTCCTGGTTGGCCGCCCGAACGTCGGCAAATCCACATTATTCAATGCGCTCACGCGCCGGCGTGACGCCATCGTCGCCGATCAACCCGGCGTCACGCGCGACCGGCAATATGGCGAGGGCCGGGTCGGCGACCGGCCGTATCTGGTCGTCGATACCGGTGGACTGGCCACGCAGGCGCAGGGCATCGCGGCCTTGATGACCGCTCAGTCCCGCCAGGCGATGGATGAGGCCGACGCCATCGTGTTCGTGGTGGACGGGCGCACCGGCCCGAGCGCCGATGATCGCGAGATTGCGCAGATCCTGCGGCGCCTGGGCAAGCCGGTGACGCTGGCGGTCAACAAGACCGAAGGTCAGGAACCGGGCAGCGCGGCGGCCGAGTTCTTCGCGCTCGGTCTGGGCGATCCACACGCCATTTCCGCCGCGCACGGCGAAGGCCTGGATGCGCTCATGCACCGCGTGCTCGCGCCGTTACCGCAGGTCAGCGAGGCCGAGGCGCTGGCCGATGTCCCGCGTATCGCCGTGGCCGGCCGCCCGAACGTCGGCAAGTCCACGCTCGTCAACGCGCTGCTCGGCGAACAACGCGTGGTGGTCGCCGACCAGCCCGGCACCACGCGTGACAGCATCCGCATTCCATTGAAGCACGACAATCACGATTACATTCTTATTGATACCGCCGGGGTGCGGCGCCGCACCCACGTCGAAGAGGGCGTGGAGTCGTACTCGGTCATCAAGACGCTGCAGGCGATCGGCGAGGCGAACGTGGTGATCCTGGTTCTGGACGCGCGCCGCGAAATCAGCGATCAGGACGTGGGACTGGCCGGCTACATCCTCGAACAGGGGCGCTCGCTGGTGCTGGCGGTGAACAAGTGGGACGGCCTGGACGAGGCGCAACGCGCCTGGATCCGCCGCGAGATCGAACGCAAGCTATCGTTCGTGGTATTCGCGCCGCCGCATTTCATCTCGGCGCTCGAAAGCAGCGGCATCGCGGCGCTGTTCCCGGCGATCGACCGCGCCTTTGCCTCGGCCAACGCCGACCTGCCGACGGCGCAACTCAATCGTGTGCTGGAGAAGGCCGTGCAGGCCACGCCGCCGCCGATTGCGCAGCGCCGCCGCATCAAGCTCAAGTTCGCGCACCAGAGCGGACACAACCCGCCGCGCGTGACGATCTTCGGCAACCAGGTGGCGGCGGTGCCGGATTCCTACCGGCGCTATCTGGCCAATTGTTTTCGCGATGCCTTCCATCTCGAAGGCACGCCGGTGCGCATCGACTTCAAGCAGGGCGAGAATCCGTTCGCCGTCAAGAAACCCAAGCGCAAGCAATCACCGCGCCTGCACGCGCTCGCGCAGCGCGACGAACGCATCAAGAAAAAGAAAAAGCAGCGCGAGCGCAGCTAGGGAGTCTCTAGAATAAGAAGTTTTTCGCCGCAAAGGCGCAAAGAACGCAAAGGACGCAAAGGACGCAAAAATTAAAGTACTGTTGAATCAAAAGAAATCTCTTTGCGTCCTTTGCGCCTTTGCGGCAAAAAATCATATTTGAGCCGCGTCTTGGGCGGTTCAGCCGCCGTTTGGCGTCATGCCGACCGGGGCGGCCGGCGCTGTCGGGGTGAATGGCAAGGCACCTGCCTGGGCTGCAGGCGACAGGAACAGCATCGGATCGACGCGCGCGTTGTTGAGGCTTACCGTCCAGTGCAGGTGCGCGCCGGTAACGCGACCGGTCTTGCCAACCGCGCCAATGCGCTGCCCGCGTTCAACATGCGCGCTTTTCTTCACGCTGATGCGGCGCAGGTGGTTGTACATGCTGACCAGCCCCTGGCCGTGATCGATGAACACCGTATTGCCGTTGAAGAAGTAATTCCCGGTTTCGATGACGGTACCGGCCGCCGGTGCCAGGACAGGTGTGCCTTCCGGCGCGGCGATGTCGAGCCCGGAGTGCGGCTGGCGTGCCTGATTGTTGAAGAAGCGGCGCAAGCCGAAGGCGCTCGAGAAGCGCCCGTGCGCCGGCAGGTCGAAGCGCAGGTCATCGGCCAGCACTTCGCTCCAGGTGGCAAAGGCGTGATTGCTCAGCGCCTGTTCGCGCGTAATGCGTTTCAGGTCTTCCGCTGTGGGATCGACCTGGCGCTTGTTGGCCAGGGTGAGGTATTGCGTTTCGTATTGCTTGGGCAGCACCTGGAAGGCAAGGGTGCGCGCGGCGCCGCGCTCCGAAATATCCAGTTGCTGTTCACCCGCCTCCAGAGTAAGCGGCAGGCCCACCACGGCCTGCCATATGCCGTGGGCGCGCACGACCAGCACGCGCTGCTTCTGAAACTGAACAAGCGGCGTCGGTGCGCTGTCCGGACCAACGGCAATGATGGCGATTCCGCCCGGCACCGGACTGGACTGCGGCAATTCGGCCGTGGCCGCGAGCGGCAGGCAGAGCACGGCCAGCAGCAGGGTCTTAAGCATCGTTGTGTATCTTTTCCACCCGGCAGTCGAGTAGTCCCCGCGCCAGACGGGCACGCACGGCGTCGCCCGGCCGCACCTCGCTGGAGGCGCGTACGACCACACCGGTTTTGAGATTTTCGAGAATGGCATAGCCGCGCGCCAGGGTCGCGAGCGGGCTCAGTGTATCGAGCGCCTGTGCCGTGCGTGCCACGCGTTCCTGGGCGCGCTCCAGCACCCGGCGCATGGCGTTGCCGAGATGCGCGTGCAGATGGCGGCTGCGCAGCTGGTGCTCGCGCAGCTGCGCCTGTGGGTTGTGCCGCAGCAGGCGCGCGCGCAGGGCGAGCAGGGTATGGGTCGTGCGTTCGCGCGCATGGAATTGCGCCAGGCGCAGGCGCGTGCCGAGCATCTGCAGTCGCTCGTTGAGGTGTGCCAGGCGTTCGCGCGGGTGCACCAGGCGTGTGCTGAGATAATCCAGATGCTGCTGGGCGGTGCGCAGCCGGTCGCGCAGCAGGCGCAGCAGGCGCTGTTCTTTCTGTTCCAGCGCCGACAGCCAATCGGACTGGTGCGGGCTGAGCATTTCGGCAGCGGCGGTCGGCGTGGGCGCGCGCGCGTCGGCCACGAAGTCGGCGATGCTGATATCGGTTTCGTGGCCGACACCGCACACAATCGGGATCGGGCAGGCATGGATGGCGCGTGCCACCACTTCCTCATTGAAGGCCCACAGGTCTTCAAGCGAGCCGCCGCCGCGCGCCAGGATCAGCACATCGCAGTCGCGCCGTTGGCCGGCGAGCCGGATCATGGCGGCGATTTTTTCCGCCGCGCCTTCGCCCTGCACCGGCACCGGATG
>CAYHES010000043.1:0-16591 GCA_964355495.1 uncultured Acidiferrobacterales bacterium | reverse complement strand
CTTGGCCTCGATCGGCAATGCGCGCAGCTCGGTCCGAAGCGCTCCGGAAACGACCCTCCATCGGGCGCGAAAAGCCGCGGCCTCTTCGGCGGTAATGCGCTGTTCTGCCGGTTTTTCCATGGATTGTTCAGCCCTACCTTATACAGATGAAGTTTAGCACAAGGTCATTTGTCGCCGTTCAATTACTGATGGGAACCTCTAAAAATTGGTAATCCCTTCTCCCTAGTGAATGGGGCTTCATTCACTAAGGCGAGGATGAGGGGATATTTAATTCATGTATTTACATCCCTCACCCTAACCCTCTCCCGGAGGGAGAGGGGATTTTTAGAGGTTCCCTGATGAGAACGCCAAATAGCGCTCATCCGTTGGGAAACCGACAAAAAGAAAGGCCCCGTTTCCGGGGCCTTTCATGTTTCTACAGTGCAGCGGTCGGCTTACATCATGCCTTCCATGCCACCCATTCCGCCCATGCCACCGCCGCCTCCACCGCCGCCGGAAGCTTCGTCCTTCGGGATTTCGGCAACCATGGCCTCGGTCGTGATCATGAGACCGGCAACGGAGGCCGCATTCTGCAACGCAGTGCGCGTCACCTTGGTCGGGTCGAGGATGCCCATCTTCAGCATGTCGCCGTACTCGCCGGTCGCGGCGTTGTAGCCGTAGTTGTTGTCCTTGCTCTCGGCAACCTTGTGGTACACCACCGAGCCTTCGATGCCGGCGTTCTGCACGATCTGGCGCAGCGGCTCTTCCATCGCGCGCAGCGCGATCTGGATGCCGATGTCCTGGTCGTGGTTGTCGCCCTTGAGCTTGCTGGCCTTGATGGACAGAATAGCGCGCACCAGTGCGGTACCGCCGCCGGCCACCACGCCCTCTTCAACCGCAGCGCGGGTGGCGTGCAATGCGTCTTCGACGCGTGCCTTCTTTTCCTTCATTTCCATTTCGGTGGCGGCACCAACCTTGATCACCGCAACTCCGCCGGCCAGCTTGGCGACACGCTCTTGCAGCTTTTCCTTGTCGTAGTCGCTGGTGGCGTCTTCGATCTGCGCCTTGATCTGCTTGATGCGCGCTTCGATATCGGCTTTCTTGCCCGCACCATCAATGATGGTGGTGTTTTCCTTATCAATCACCACGCGCTTGGCCGAGCCGAGCACGCTCACTTCGGCCTTCTCGAGACTCATGCCGAGTTCTTCGGAAACCACGGTGCCGGCGGTCAGCATCGCGATGTCCTGCAGCATGGCCTTGCGGCGATCGCCAAAGCCCGGTGCCTTGACGGCGCACACCTTGAGAATGCCACGGATGTTGTTCACCACCAGGGTGGCGAGCGCTTCGCCCTCGACGTCCTCGGAGATGATCAACAGCGGACGGCCCTGCTTGGCGACACCTTCGAGGATCGGCAGCATCTCGCGGATGTTGGAGATCTTCTTGTCGTTGATGAGGATGACCGGGTTTTCGAGCTCGGCGCTCATGGTCTCCTGCTTGTTCACGAAGTACGGCGACAGGTAGCCGCGGTCGAACTGCATGCCCTCGACCAGGTCGAGTTCGTTCTGCAGGCTCTGGCCCTCTTCCACCGTGATCACGCCTTCCTTGCCGACCTTGTCCATCGCCTCGGCGATGATCTTGCCGATCGACTCGTCGGCGTTCGCCGAGATCGTGCCGACCTGGGCGATCTCCTTGTTGTCGGAGCACGGGCGCGAGATGCTCTTCAGCGCCTCGACCGCGGCAATCACCGCCTTGTCGATGCCGCGCTTCAGGTCCATCGGGTTCATGCCGGCCGCAACGCTCTTCAGGCCTTCGCGCAGCATCGCCTGGGCGAGCACGGTCGCGGTGGTGGTGCCGTCGCCGGCGATGTCGGAAGTCTGGCTGGCCACTTCCTTCACCATCTGCGCGCCCATGTTCTCGTACTTGTCCTTGAGCTCGATTTCCTTCGCCACGGACACGCCGTCCTTGGTGATGGTCGGGGCGCCGAAGGATTTCTCCAGCACCACGTTGCGGCCCTTGGGTCCGAGCGTGACCTTCACCGCGTCGGCCAGGATGTTGACGCCACGCAGCATGCGCGTGCGGGCGGAGTCACCAAACAATACGTCTTTCGCTGCCATGTTCGTTTCCCTCTATATGAATGTGTTCGGTTGTGCGGCGGACTGGCGTGATTACGCCTCGACCACGCCCATGATGTCTTCTTCGCGCATCACCAGAAGCTCTTCGTCACCGATCTTGACCTCGGTGCCGGAATACTTGCCAAACAAGACCTTGTCGCCGGCCTTGACGTCGAGCGGACGGACCTTGCCGTCTTCAAGAATCTTGCCGGTACCGGCGGCGATCACTTCACCCTGGATGGGCTTTTCTTTGGCACTATCCGGTATCACGATACCGCCGGCGGATTTGCGTTCCTCTTCGAGGCGACGCACGATGACCCGGTCGTGCAGGGGGCGAATTTTCTTCATTGGGATGTTTCTCCTTGGATTTAAGAGGGCCGGCGGCCCGAACTTGAGATCATTCTTTCTCCAAGCGTTCACCCTCGCGCAAAAGGCCTGTGGACTAACAAAGGCAGGTACGGCGGGATGGGTTGTTAGCACTCGGCGAAAGAGAGTGCTAATGATATGCGCGAGCGGAACGATGTCAAGCGTTCTACCTGTCCGGGCAGCGGGAATCAGGTAAAGTACGCCTCAGCGCTTTCCCGCGCGGCGTCTGGAAAGAAAAACAATAGAATCAACGGGATAAAAAAATGGCAGCGACCGGCTGGCCGCTGCCCACAAAACATAAAGGAGGAGTCCGTAGCTACGAAATGCATCCGGACCCCTCCTGTGACTGGCCCGAAGACAGCGAGTTCCTGTGAACCAGAACCTTTTTCAGATCGTCCTGACCACCTGCCCGAATGAGGCCTGCGCCGAGCGTATCGCCCGGGCACTGGTGGAAGAGGGGCTGGCCGCGTGCGTGAACATCCTGCCGCCGATGCGTTCCATATATAAGTGGAAGGGTAAAATCGAGGACGCCAGCGAACAGCTGCTGGTCATCAAATCGGCGACGGCGCGCTTCCCGGCCATCCGCGAGCGGCTGCGTGCCTTGCACCCGTACGAACTTCCCGAGATCATCGCAGTCCCAATCACCGACGGACTGCCCGAATACCTCGCCTGGCTCAATAAACCGGAATAATACGAATGAAAAAAGTCATCATCTTCCTGCTGTGCGCATTCGCCCTGTCGCCGGCGCTGGCCGTCAACGACCCGCACGACTCCACGGGTGGAGGAGGTAGAGCGAAGCAGGATGCCCGAGCCGAGGAACTGCTGGAACCGGACCAGGCATTCGCGCTTAAGCTGAGCGTGCGCGATGCCGAAACGCTCGAGGCGAGCTGGAAAATCGCCAAGGGCTATTACCTGTACCGCGACAAGTTCAAGTTCGAGTCGCTCGATCCGGCGCTCGTCCTCAAGCCGGCGATAATCCCGGCCGGCAAGAAAAAGGCGGATCCCTCGTTCGGAACCGTCGAAACCTATATCAATGCGGTCACGATCCGGCTGCCGATCGGGCAGCGCACCAAAGGCGCGCAGACCATAAAACTGCGCATCACCGCGCAGGGCTGTAACGAACCGGTCGGAGTGTGCTATCCGCCAATAGTGAAGGAACTCAGCGTCGCGCTGCCAGCATTAAAAGTTGCCGCCACGGAAACGAAATCCGGCGGCGTGAAGTCGCTCAAGGATCTGATCGGGCTCATTGAGCCGGGCAACAACCGGGAGTTCCTGCCGCCCGACCAGGCATTCATGCTCGCCACCGAAGTCACCGACGCGCACACGGTTACGGCGCGCGTGCGCATCGCACCAGGCTATTACCTGTACCGCGACAAGAGCAGCGTAAAACTCACGCGCGGCGACGGCGTGCAGCTCGGCAAGCCGGAGATCACGCGCGGCAAGGTGAAAGACGACCCGTATCTCGGCAAGACCGAGGTGATCCACGACGAACTCAGTATTCGTATCCCGCTGGAACGCAAGAACACGTCCGCCACCGACGTCGAGCTTGAGATCGGCTATCAGGGCTGTGCGGAGAAGGGCATCTGCTATCCGCCAATAACCAAAAAGGTCAGCCTGCGCCTGCCGGTGGCGGGTGCGGACAAGCCGGCGATCGTTCCCTTGGCCAGCAAGACGCCGACGGTCGAAGGCAATGGCTACTTCAGCTACATCCTGGCCGCGTTCGGCGTCGGGCTGCTGCTCACGTTCACGCCGTGCGTGCTGCCGATGATCCCGATTCTGTCGGGCATGATTGTGCGCAGCGGCGACCAGACCATCAGCAAACTGCAAGGCGGATTGCTGTCTTATGTCTATGTATTCGGCACCGCGGTCACCTACACCGCGGCCGGCGTGCTGGCCGGTGCAACCGGCGGGCAATTACAGGCCTATTTCCAGAATCCGTGGGCGATCGGCAGCTTCGCCATCATTCTGTCATTCCTGGCACTGTCCATGTTCGGTCTCTTCGATTTGCAGATGCCGAGTTTCATCCAATCACGCCTGCACTACCATAGCCATAAGGTGAAGGGTGGTAGTTACATCGGCGCGTTCTTTCTCGGCATTGTCTCGGCGCTGATTGTCGGCGCCTGCGTGTCGCCGGTATTGCTCTCGGTACTGGGCGTGGCGATCACCACCAAGGATCCGATACTCGGCGGCGGCATCATGTTCGCGATGGCGCACGGCCAGGGCATTATCCTGGTGGCGGTCGGCGTGGGTGCCGGCTTCCTGCTGCCCAGGGCCGGCGCCTGGATGGACCGGGTGAAATATGTATTCGGTGTCATGCTCATCGGCGTGGCCATTTACCTGCTCGGCACGCTGCCGCAGGTGCCGGTGCTGATCCTGTGGTCGGTGCTGCTGATCGTGACCGCCGTGTTTCTCGGCGCCACCCAATCGCTGTCGAAAGAGGCGAGCGGCTGGCAAACCCTGTGGAAAGGCTTCGGCACCATCCTGCTGTTGTGGGGCGTGCTGGCGCTGTTCGGCGGGCTGCTGGGCGAGCGCGATATCCTGAAACCCCTGCCGTTGCAAAACCTGGCCAGTCTCACCGCCGGCGCACCGGCCACGGCCGCATCCCTGCCGGCCGGCGAGCTGTTCCACCGCTACAGCCAGCCCAAGGAAATCGAGGATGCCCTGGCGCGCGCCAAACGCGAGGGCAAGCCGGTGCTTCTGGATTTCTACGCCACCTGGTGCACCGACTGCGTGCGCATGGAAAAAACCACCTTCGCCGATCCGCGCGTGCGCGCGGCGCTGAAGAACTATGTGCTGTTGCAGGCGGACGTGACCGATAACAACGACGCGAGCATTGCCATCAAACAGAAATTCAGCGTGTTCGGCCCGCCCGCCCTGCTGCTGTTCGGCGCCGATGGCAACGAGAAAAAAGACCTGCGCTTTTACGGCTATCGCAACGCCGAGGAGTTCCTTGCCCTGCTCGGCAGGGTCTGACGCATGTCCCGACACCTGAAGTTTGCGTTGTGGGCGGCGCTGATCGGCATGGGCGCCGCGATTCTCGGCTTCAGTGTGGCGCGTTTTCTGAACCCCCCGTCCGTGCAAGCGCCCGCCGCGACCACCGACTTTTCCCTGCGCGACCTGGCCGGCAAAACCCACAGCCTGGCCGACTGGCGCGGCAAGGTGGTGTTGCTCAACTTCTGGGCCACCTGGTGCCCGCCGTGCCGCCGGGAAATTCCGCTGTTCATCGATCTGCAACGCCGCTACGAAAAGCAGGGTCTGCAGATCGTCGGTATTTCGATAGACAACCCGGAAGCTGTCGCGCGTTACTGGCAGGAGATGCGCATCAATTACCCGCTGCTGATCGCCGATGAAACCACCTATGAACTCATGGCCGCCTACGGTAACCGCCAGGGCGGCCTGCCCTATTCGGTACTGATCGCCGCCGATGGCCGGATCGCCGGAGTGAAAATCGGCCCCTATCATCGCGCAGAGCTGGAAGCCGCGCTCAAACCGCTTCTTCTTGCATCCAAACCGGCTTCCCCCTGATATTGCCGGTAATTGACGGCGATCTGCGCTTAATTCCGCGTTACTGGACAAACCCATATTGGCTGCGTACCATTTGCCTGCCTGGCGTCCGGGCAGAAAGTCGCATGGAAAGTGGCGCAATAAATACCGGGTGTTTTCCAGAAAATAACGGAAATTGGCTGCCAGATGGCGGAAATCCTTGTCCTGAACGGTCCGAATCTCAACCTGCTCG
Source organism: uncultured Acidiferrobacterales bacterium (assembly GCA_964355495.1). Taxonomy (GTDB): domain Bacteria; phylum Pseudomonadota; class Gammaproteobacteria; order Acidiferrobacterales; family UBA6901; genus UBA6901. Next base: position 10,399 of record CAYHES010000043.1, on the reverse strand, counting down.
GTGCACGCGAGCCGGAGCACTATGGGCGCGACACTTTGGAGAGCATCAACACCCAGCTCGCCGAACAGGCGCGTGCCACCGGTCACGCCATCCAGTTTTTCCAGAGCAACGCCGAACACGAACTCATCAGCCGGGTGCAGGCGGCGATGCAGGAAAAAACCGCGTTTATCCTCATTAATCCGGCCGGCCTGACCCACACCAGCGTCGCATTGCGCGATGCGCTCGCGGCCAGCGGCATCCCGTTTATCGAAGTGCATTTGTCGAACATCCACGCGCGCGAGGCATTCCGCCAGCATTCGTATTTCTCCGACCTCGCACGCGGCGTCATCAGCGGTCTCGGCGCGCAGAGCTACGCGCTCGCGCTTAGCGCGGCCGTCCACATTCTGAAAACCCAGGGCAAATAACCTATGGATATCCGCAAGATCAAGAAACTCATCGAAATGCTGGAGGAATCCAACCTCGGCGAGATCGAGATCAAGGAAGGCGAGGAATCCATTCGCATCTCGCGCGCCGGTTCCGCCGCGCCGGTCGCTCAATGGATGAATGCCCCGGCACCGGTCGCGGCACCGGTCGCGGCTGCAGCAGTGGCCGTACCCGCCGCGCCGAGTCCGCCAACCGGGCACATGGTCACCTCGCCCATGGTCGGCACCTTCTATCGCTCGCCGTCGCCGAGCGCCGCGTCGTTCGTGGAAATCGGCAGCCAGGTGAAGGTCGGCGACACGCTGTGCATCATCGAGGCGATGAAAATCCTCAACACCATCGAGTCCGACAAGGCCGGCACGGTGAAGGCGATCCTCAAGGAAAACGGCCAGCCGGTGGAGTTCGGCGAATCGCTGTTTGTAATTGAATAAGAATTTCAGCCACAGATGAACACAGATAAACAAATTTTCGGCCTGCTCTTTTATCTGCATTCATCTGTGTTCATCTGCGGCTAAAGAATATTACCTAACCCATGATCGAAAAAATCGTTATTGCCAACCGCGGCGAAATCGCGCTGCGCATCCTGCGCGCCTGCCGCGCGCTCGGCATCAAGACCGTGGCCCTGCATTCCGAAGCCGACCGCGAGGCCAAGTACGTGCGCCTCGCCGACGAATCCGTGTGCATTGGCCCGGCCGCCGCCAAGGACAGCTACCTCAATATCCCGGCGGTGATTTCCGCTGCCGAAGTCACCGATGCCCAGGCGATCCATCCGGGCTACGGCTTCCTGTCCGAGAACGCCGATTTCGCCGAACGCGTCGAACAGTCCGGCTTCATTTTCATCGGCCCGCGCGCCGACACCATCCGCCTCATGGGCGACAAGATCTCGGCCATCGAGGCCATGAAAAAGGCCGGCGTGCCGACCGTGCCCGGCTCGGACGGTCCGGTCGGCGATGACGATGATCGCGAGAACCTGCGGCTGGCAGAAAAAATCGGCTACCCGGTGATTATCAAGGCCGCGGGCGGCGGCGGCGGGCGCGGTATGCGCGTGGTGCACACCGAGGCCGCGCTCAAGAACGCGATTTCACTCACGCGCACCGAGGCCAAGACCGCGTTCAACAACGACATCGTGTACATGGAGAAGTACCTGGAGAACCCGCGCCACATCGAGTTCCAGGTGCTGGCCGACGAGCACGGCAACGCTGTGCATCTCGGCGAGCGCGACTGCTCGATGCAGCGCCGTCACCAGAAGGTTGTGGAAGAGGCCCCGGCCCCCGGCCTGCCGGAGCGGCTGCGCCAGAAGATCGGCGAACGCTGTGCCGAGGCCTGCCGCAAAATCGGCTACCGCGGCGCCGGTACCTTCGAGTTCCTGTACGAGAACGGCGAGTTCTACTTTATTGAAATGAACACGCGCGTGCAGGTCGAACACCCTGTGACCGAAATGATCACCGGCGTGGACATCGTGCGCGAACAGATCATGATCGCCTCCGGCGAGAAGCTATCGATCCGCCAGAAGGACATCGCGTGGCGCGGGCATGCCATCGAGTGCCGCATCAATGCCGAAGACCCGAAGACCTTCATGCCCTCGCCCGGGCGCATCACCATGTATCACCCGCCCGGCGGGCCGGGCATTCGCGTGGACACGCACGTGTACAGCAACTATTTCGTGCCGCCGTACTACGACTCGATGATCGGCAAGCTCATCGCCTTCGGCGACACGCGCGAGATTGCCATTGCGCGCATGCGCATCGCGCTCTCCGAAATGGTAGTGGAAGGCATCAAGACCAACATCCCGCTGCACATCGACATCATGAATGACTCCGCCTTCCAGGCCGGCGGCGTCAACATCCATTACCTCGAGAAAAAATTGGGCCTCAAGTAGGGTGCGTCCCACGCACCATCGCCACCCTCAAGGCCTGATCGGTGCGTGGGACGCACCCTACATATGGGTCGCCCTGCATGCCGTGGCTGCAAATAACTCTCGAAAGCACGCGTGATGACGCGCCGCGTCTGGGTGATGCCCTGGAAGAGGCTGGCGCCGTTTCGGTGAGCCTCGAAGGCGCCGATGCCGAGCCCCTGTTCGAGACAGACTGGCACGACACCACCCCGGTGTGGAAACAGACGCGCGTGGTGGCCTTGTTTGCCGATGAGGCGGACGTACCGGCGGCGATGCGTATGGTGGCGACGCTTCTGTCCCTGCCCGCAGTACCGACATACAAGACCGAAACCGTTGCCGACCAGGACTGGGTGCGCGCCTGGATGGATCGCTGGCAGCCGCTGCACTTTGGTGCGAATCTCTGGGTGGTGCCGAGCTGGCTTGCACCACCCGACGCAGACGCGGCCAATATCATTCTCGATCCGGGCATGGCATTCGGCACCGGCACGCATGCCACCACCGCCATGTGCCTGGAGTGGCTGGCGGCGCATCCGCCGCGCAGTCTGGAAGTCATCGACTACGGCTGCGGCTCGGGCATACTCGCGATCGCCGCACTCAAACTCGGCGCCGCGCACGCGCTCGCTACCGACACCGATCCACAGGCGCTCGTGGTGAGCCACGAAAACGCCGAACGCAATCAGGTTACCGAACGGCTCGCGCTGTGCCTGCCGGAAGCCGTACCGGCGGGGGCCAGCGCCGATGTGCTGCTGGCCAATATTCTCGCCGGGCCGCTCGTGCAACTGGCGCCGCGCCTGACCGCCCTGGTCCGCCCGGGCGGCAAACTCATTCTTTCCGGGCTGCTGGCGAACCAGGCCGCGGAGGTCGAGGCGGCGTATGCCGCGCACTTCGTCTTCGAGCGCCGCGAGCATGACGGCTGGGCGATGCTCGCCGGACGCAAGCGCGCGTAGGTCGCCCTTCAGGGCGACATGTCGGCCTGAAGGCCGACCTACATCCGAATGCGGCCCAGGTTCCATCACATAGTGGAACACTACGCTAGTATTACCCTGACAGCCGCACAACCGAGGCACCCGTGTACACCCGCTGCCCGCAATGCCAGACCGTGTTCCGCATTACCGCCGCGCAGCTCAAGGCGCGCGACGGCATGGTACGTTGCGGGCGCTGCCGGCATGTGTTTGGCGCGGACCAGCACCTGATGCCCAAGCCCGCCAGGAGCACGGTAAAAAGTACACCGGCAACACCGCGCAAGCGTGCCGCCAGCAAGAAAGTGGTGGTGGAACCCGGCAATGTTGCAGTTCCGGTGGAGAGCATCGCCCCACCCTTTCCCGCTGAAACTTCGGAACGCAAGGTTGCGCCGTCACCGCTGGTGCGGCGGCGGCCAGTGCGCACGCGCACCATCTACTGGGCGGCGGGTTGGGTGCTGCTGCTTCTGCTGCTCGCCGGACAGACACTGATCTTTTATGGCTACGACTTCGCGCGCCAGACACCCACGCTGCGGCCAATGATCGAAACACTCTGCGCCCCGCTTCCCTGCCGGAAACTCCCGCCGATCGACATGCGCCACATGGACCTGGTCGAGACCCAGGTGGCGCCGCATCCGCGCTACGACAAGGCACTGCGCATCAAGGCCACGCTGGTCAATCGCGCCGACACCGTACAGCCGTACCCGTTGCTCGAGGTAAGCCTGATCGACAGCCAGGGTCAACTGGTCGCGCGCCGCGCCTATCAGCCGCGCGAATACCTGAGCAGGCCGGAAGCCATCCAGAAAGGCCTGCCGCCGCAGGTGGCGGTGAATGTGCAGCTCGATATCACCAGCCCGGGCGCGCAGGCGAGTGGTTACGAAGTGCTGCTGCTGCCGTCGGAATAAGCGTGGAGGCCGAACGATTCAGTCCCATGGCAATCGCCGCCGGCCTGATACCCATTTCCAGTTGCGTTTGGATCATCGTTCGCTCTTCAATACTCAACTGCCTATAGATTTTTCCCATGCAACATTGTCTCCCAATAATGTTGCACTTGGTTATTGAGCGCGCCTGGGCATAAATCAGGGGGACCGTGCCAGGTTCCGGTTCCACGCGGCAATGCTCCCGCAGCCTGAAATCGACCACCGGGCCGGTGCAAACCTCGATGCCGAGTTCTTTCAGGCTGGGTATCCGCGGCCTTGGCCATCCGTGTCAACGTGAGCGGATATTCCACCCAAACCAGCCGCTGCGCAGGTGTGTGTCTCAAGCCAGATTTAGAGTTGCGGCCAAACGGCTGCTCCTACCCCTCGCTCCTCAATTTCTCGATCACACTCCGCGTCTCCGGTCGCACGCCGCGCCAGAGCAGATACGACTCCGCCGCCTGCTCGACCAGCATGCCGATGCCATCCACCACCTGCGTGGCGCCGTGTACGGCGGCCCAGTCGAGAAAGGGTTTGCTCTTCTCGCCATACATCATGTCGTAGGCGAGCGCGTGGGTAGTGAACAGGTTGTCCGGCAGCGGCGGGACTTCGCCTTTGAGGCTGGCGGCGGTGCCGTTGATGACGATATCGAAGTGCCTGCCCTTCAGTTCCTTGAAGCCACTGGCCTCGACCTTGCCGTAGTGCGCGAACTCCCCAGCCAGGTCCCTGGCCTTCGACAGCGTGCGGTTGGCGATCACCATCAGCGCCGGGCGGTGTTTGAGCAGCGGCGCGAGCACGCCGCGCACCGCGCCGCCTGCGCCGAGAACGAGAATACGCTTGTCCTTGAGCTGCACGCCGAGATTCTTGTCGAGATCGTGCACCAGTCCCGTACCATCGGTGTTGTCGCCGAACAGGCGTCCATCCGGCTCGAAGCGCAGCGTGTTCACGGCCTGCGCGATCTTGGCGCGTTCGCTCAAATGGTCGGCGAGCTGGAATGCCTCCTGCTTGAACGGCACGGTGACGTTGAGACCCGCGCCGCCGTTGGCGCGGAACTGCTCCACCGCCTGCGCGAATCCGCCTTCATCCACCTGAATGGCGGTGTACTCGATGTGGTGCTTGAACTGATGCGCGAACAGCGCGTGAATGCGTGGCGACTTCGAGTGCGCCACCGGATTGCCCATGACCGCATAGCGCGCCGGTTTTTCAAAATCGAATGGATCGGCCATTACGCGCCTCCCGAGACGGGCGCGCGGAACATGAAGTAGGCCGCGCCGACCAGGCATAGCCCGGCCCAGAGATAGTCCATGCGCAGCGGCTCCTTCATATAAAACAGCGCGAACGGCACGAACACCGTGAGCGCGATGATCTCCTGCATGATCTTGAGCTGGCCGAGATCGAACTGGCCGTAACCGGCGCGGTTGGCCGGCACCTGCAACAGGTATTCGAACAGCGCCACGCCCCAACTGATGAGCGCGGCAATAATCCACGGCTTGTCGCGCAGCTCCTTCAGGTGCGCATACCAGGCGAAGGTCATGAAGACATTGGACAGGGACAGCAGAATAATGGTCTTCATGGCGCGGAACGGCAATCCGGTTGTAGGGGTCTTGCGGAAGAGACGGCGGGGTCGATTCCAGTCTGGATAACAGCGCTCACGAACATCACCACGGCGCGTCGGCGCCAACCGCCTCTTCACGCAGTGATTGTGACGCAGTTCCCAGGGCAACTCTAGTGTAGTGTAGTGTTGCGTTCTGTTTGGTACTTAACACTTCCCGGTAACTTCCCGGAGCCCCCTGTAGGTCGGGCTTCGCCGATGGGATCGAGGCGAGGGCCGCAGGCCAGGGATGGCCTGCTTGCGGTTTTAGCCCGACATGTCGGCCTGAAGGCCGACCTACATGACGAACAAGCAATGTTCCTTCAAGAGTGCAACACTACACTAGCCGCGCCCCCCGCAACGCGCATCCGTGGTTGATGAACGTGCCCAGAATGCCGGCGGCGGCGTCAATCGGCCCTGCGAAACCCAAGCTGCGGCAGCGTGCTGGCAATAGCAACAGGCTGATGACCGCCCCGAAACCCATGCCGTTGGGAAGGACATGCCGCAATCGCGCATGGAACGTCTACACTCACTGAAGGGCCGAACTCAACCAAGCCGGTTGCTGCGAAATTCCAGCGGAAATCAACGGCTTGAACTTGATCAGGGCGAATTCATCCGGCATCCCATAGAATGAACACAGTCCGCAAAGGCGCTGGGCGCATGACCGTGGCAGGTTATAGGCGTCACTACCATGCATACTGGGTCATGGCGTTCCTGGCGTTCGCGTCCGTCGTGTGCGCGGAAGAAAAGATCGCGCCGGAAAGCATACCAGGCGTGACCCGGGTGGATGCAGAGGGTGTGTTGGCGCTGGTGGAGAAGGCACCGCGGCTTGTCATCATCGACTCGCGCATCGCCATGGACCGCAAACAGGGCTACCTCGAAGGCTCGTTAAGCCTGCCGGACGCGAAAACGAACTGCGCCGCGCTCGCGCGCATCCTTTCGGAGAAAGACCGGCCGGCGCTGTTCTACTGCAATGGCGTGAAGTGCGGCCGCAGCGTCGTGGCGGTGAAAATCGCCAGACAATGCGGCTATACCCGCCTCTACTGGTACCGCGGCGGCTTCGAGGACTGGAAGCAGAAAAATTATCCCTATCTGAAAAAATAATCACAGAAGGGTCGGGGAAACACTTTGCTCAGAATCCGCTTTTCGATGCGCTTCACGCTCGGCGCGACCATCGCGCTGATGGGCGTGCTCGGCCTGGCGCTCGCACTCACGACCGGCGAGATCTACCGGCGCCAGGCGCTTGAAAGCCAGCGCCTGGCGCTCGAGGAGTTGGTGCAGATCACCGTCAGCGAGCAGTTGCATGACCTCGAGGAACGGGCGCGCGACCTCGGGCTGGCCCTGCAGAGCGAACCGGAATTCCGGCGCGCACTCGCCAGCGGCAAGCGTGACGTGCTTGTCCACCAATTGCTGAATCAGTTCCGCCAATATTTCGTTACCGCCAACATCATCAAGCTTGAAAAACTTGTGGTCTACGATATCGGCTATCGCCCGCTGGGCACGGCCAACGCCGGCACCGTCGTCGCCAGCATCGACGCTCCCGGTTGCCCGACCGTCATCAATCGAGCGCGCTCGCGCACTGGCGCCGAACGAGTGAAGTCCCTGGCGGCGCTCTGCCTGAACGACAATCGGGCGCGCTATACCGTACTCGTACCCGCGGGCGGGCTGAACCCCATCGGTTATCTCGAAGTTGTCACCGACCCCGCGCCCGTGCTCGCACGCATCGAATCCAGGCTTGGATTTCCGGTGCGCATACGCGACGCCCGTGACCGCTGGGTCTTCAGCTCGGAGGCCTGGCCACCGCCGAACGCCATGCACAACACCCTGGTGGCGGAACATGTGCTGACCACCGCGGCCGGCGAGCCGGCGCTCAAGATCGCGGTCTTGCGCGATGTCGAACTGTTGCAACGGGGCCTCGCCAGGACACGCTGGCTGGTCATGGTGCTGGCGATAGCCGCCACCCTGGTGGGCGTGATCCTGGCACTTTTCATCCTGGAAAAATCCACGCTGCAGCCGCTCAACAACCTGGCCCTGCAGCTGCGCCGGGTGGGCAGCAACAAGGACCACCTCGGAGAGCAGGTGGTAACCGGCGGTATCGCCGAGATCCGCGAGCTCGGTGAGGACTTTAACCAGATGGCGCGCGAGCTGGACCGCTTGTACGGCAGCCTGGAACACATGGCCTTCACCGATCCGCTCACCAACCTGCCGAACCGCGCACGCTTCCGCGATTCGCTGGAGGAGTCCGTGCGCCAGTACACGCTCGCGCATCAGCCGTTCGCGTTGTTCTTGACGGATCTCGACCGCTTCAAGGCGGTGAATGACACCCTCGGTCACCAGATCGGCGACCTGCTGCTGCAGGAAGTGAGCACGCGCCTGCGCAGCGTGCTGCGCGGGTCCGACACCGTGGCGCGCCTCGACAACGACGCCATCATCGGGCTGGAGGGCAAGATGGTGGCGCGTCTTGGCGGTGATGAGTTTGCCGCCATTCTGCAGCGCGTCAGCAGCATCGATGACGCCAGCGCGGTGGCGCGCAAGCTGCTCTTGTCCATGCAGGAGCCGTTCCTGATCCGCGGCCATGCGATCTCGATCGGCATTTCCATCGGTATCGCCCTCTACCCGCAGCACGGCGAGGACATCGATACGCTCATGCAGCGCGCCGACGCCGCCATGTACTTCGCCAAGAACAACCAGTGCGGGCTGGCGTTCCCCGATACCATGCAGCAGGCGGAGTTGCTGTAGGAGCGGCCTTCTGGCCGCGAATATTAATCGCTATATATTAATCGCGGCCAGAAGGCCGCTCCTACAACAGATGCTGTGGGACGAAATCTCGCAGCGCTGACTTGATCTCTGCCAGATGCCCGTGAAAGAAGTGGCCGACGTCCGGCAGAAACAGTGCATGTGGCAGCGGCGCGATCCCGGACAGCCAGTCACGCACCGCCTCGACGGGCACGACCTCATCCGCCTCGCCCTGAATCAGCAGCCACGGGCAATGCGGCAACATCAGCGTGGAGAAGTCGTAGACGAGTCCAGGGACGGACGAGGTAGACCGCGCCGGGAGCACGCGGTCGAGGTGCACCGCCGGCGCTACTGTGATGAGGCCATTCACCTGCGCTGACGCCGCAGCGCGCAACGCGATATACGCGCCGAACGAAAAACCGGCCAGCCAGATGGGTGCGACCGGGCACCGTGAACGTGCCCACTCGATTACCGCCAACGCATCCTCGGTCTCGCCCTCGCCGTGTGAAAAGCTGCCCGCACTCGCACCCACTCCGCGAAAGTTAAAACGCACACTGGCGACGCCGAGCTCGCCGAAAGCACGCGCCAGCGTGTGTACCACCTTGTTGTGCATTGTGCCGCCGTGCAGCGGGTGCGGGTGGAGGATCACGGCCGTGGCGGTGATGGCAACGCCCGCCGGGCAGAGCGTCAGCGCTTCGAGCGCGCCCGCCGGGCCGGCGATCGTCAGTGGCTGGTTGCAGGGTAAAGCGCCGTTGCTCATTGGCGTGATGGATCCCTCACCAGGTGAGCGTCAGAAAGTAAGCGAGATAGCACAGACCGTTGAGCGCGAGATGCCAGGGCCGCAAGTGCCCGCGCCGCAGCATGATCAACAAATAGCTGCTGGCAAGCAGTGTAAGCCCCATGCCGAGCAACACCTCCGGACGCGGCTCCCAGGGCGTGAGCATGATGCCGAGCGCCGGTAGCAATGAACCCTGAAACACCATGGCACCGGTGATATTGCCGAACGCGAGCGTGTCGCGGCGGCGGCGAATCCACAGGATGCTGTTGATCTTTTCCGGAAGTTCAGTCGCAAACGGCACGATGAGCAGCGACAGCACCAGGACCGATACACCGATCCATGCCGACAACTCCTCCACACCGAGCACGAAGCCCTTGGCGCCAAGCACGATCAGCAGCAAACCGATGCCCAACTGGAAGATGATCGTCGCGAGGTTCTCGGGCAGGCCGACGCGCGACAGGTACAAGGGATGATCGGCCTCGGTGCCGTGACCGTCAATCACGAGCTTGGCCGAGGCGCGGATGGTGAGCATCAAATAGACGAAGTACATGAGCACCAGCGCGAAGGCAAACAACCCACGGGTAATCGAAGCCTGATGCGGGACAAAAATTGCGATCGCCGACAGGCCGAAGGCAGCCAGAAACCAGGTCAGGTCGCGTTCCAGGCCAGTGCGCTCCGGCCGGAACTCGCCGCCCCAGCCGCGCTTGTGCGCGGCGAACACCGCCATCAGAAACAGCGTGAGCGTCGAGAGCATCATCGGCGCACCGATAATCGCACCCACGCCGACTTCTTCGCCGATGTGCGCGCTGTCGGCGCCATTGGCCAGCACCGCCACGACCGGCACAATGGTCTCCGGCAGCGCGGTGCCGACGGCGGCGAAAATCGAACCGGTCACGCCCTCGGAGATTTTGAGGCGCGCGCCCAGATGTTCCAGGGCGTTGGTGAACGCCTCGGCGCCGAACAGGATGATGAACAGGGTAATAAGAAGCAGACCGATGGACATAGTTGGTTTCTCTAAACTATTTTTTGCCGCAGATGGACGCAGATGGACGCAGATACTGAGAAGAACGGTAAATAGTGCGCACCCCGACATGTCTTGGGTCC
>CAYHES010000042.1:0-16645 GCA_964355495.1 uncultured Acidiferrobacterales bacterium | reverse complement strand
GCTGCATCTCGACATCAAGCCGGCCAACATTTTCCTGCGCCCGGGCGGCAACCCGTTGCTGCTCGATTTCGGCGCGGCGCGCATCGCCGTGGTCGGCAACCGCCCGCTCGGGCCGTACACCCTCACCCTCGGGTTTGCGCCCATCGAGCAACATCTCGGCGGGCATGTGGGTCCGTGGACCGATGCCTATGCGATCGGCGCGTCCATGTGGTCGTGCATCAGCGGCCGGCCGCCACCGCCCGCCACCGAGCGCCGCATCAAAGATACTTACAAACCAGCGGTGCGTCAGTACGCCCGTCATTACTCTCCGCAACTGCTGGAGGCGATCGACTGGTGCCTGCAGTTCCATCAACTCGACCGCCCGCAGAACGTGCAGTCGCTGCTCGACTTCATGAACCCGCTGAGCGCCAGCGAACCAGCGCCGGCCGCGGACGGCCTGCTGGCGCGCATGGGTGTGCGCCTGCCGTGGAATGACTGACATGAAATACCAGCTTGCCTACCACAGCCTGGCCGGCGGCCGCGCCACCAACCAGGATCGCATCGTGTGCGCGGAACGCGACAACGCCGTGCTGATGGTGCTGGCCGATGGCCTCGGCGGCCACGAAGGCGGTGCACTCGCCGCCGAGATACTGACCCAGACTGCACTGCATGCGTTCGAGGCGGTGCGCCAGCCGGTCATCACCAAACCCTCGACGTTTCTCGCACTCACCATCATGCAGGCGCATAAGGCGATTTACGCACGCGGCCAGGCACAGGTGCCGCCGATCTCGCCACGCACCACCTGCGTGCTGTGCCTGGTGCAAAACGGCTACGCCTACTGGGCGCATGTCGGCGACAGCCGCCTCTACCATTTTCGCAACGGCCAGGCGCTGACCCGCACCCTCGACCACACCGTCACCGAGCAAATGCACATCGACGGCCTGCTGAGCGAGGAAGACATGAAACGCCACCCGGAGAAGGCGCGCCTGCTCAAGGCCGTGGGCGGGCCGCACGCACCGAGCGTGAGCCTCGGCGAGGAAACCGTGCTGCAACGCAACGATACCTTGCTGCTGTGCACCGACGGTCTGTGGGAGGCGTTATCCGCCGACGAGCTGTACGGCTTCCTGAAGTATTCGACGCTGGATGAAGGGATCGAGGAGATGCTGCTCGCCGCGGAGCACCGCATGAAGCAGCGCGCCGACAACCTGAGCGCCATCTGCCTGCGCTGGCAGGACAACATCACCACCACCCTGCCGATCCAATCGCAGGCGATGAAGGAAACCGATCACAAGACACTGGTCGAGGACGCGCGCATTCGCAATGCCGGGAAGAAACTGCGCGGGACCAGGGAAGTCCAGGACGATACCCGCAAGACCCTGGAGAACACTATCGACGAGCTTGAGGCCTTCCTGTCACACTTCGAGAAGAAACCTTGAGAGAAATTCTGGAGATCGAACATAAAAACATCCGCCGCAAAGACGCAAAGAACGCAAAGAAAATAATCTGGCCAGCAAGAAAATAACTTTGCGTTCTTTGCGCCTTTGCGGCAGGCGCTCTTACCAAAAATATCTATGCTTCTGGCGTCACACTCCGGTATCGTGGCGCCTTCCAATCGCCCTGAATCCGAGGAATCCCTATGCGTCCCAGTGGCCGCGCGCCTGACGAACTGCGTTCCATCCGTTTTACCCGCCGCTACACGAAACACGCCGAGGGCTCGGTGCTGGTCGAGTTCGGCGACACGCGCGTGCTGTGCAACGTGAGCATCGACGAGAAAGTGCCGAACTTCCTCAAGGGCAAGGGCCAGGGCTGGGTGACGGCCGAGTACGGCATGCTGCCGCGCGCCACCGGCAGCCGCATGCAGCGCGAGGCCGCCGCCGGCAAGCAGGGCGGGCGCACCCAGGAAATCCAGCGGCTCATCGGCCGCAGCCTGCGCGCCGCCCTCGACCTGAAGCGCCTCGGCGAACGCACGCTCACGGTGGACTGCGATGTCATTCAGGCGGATGGCGGCACGCGCACCGCAAGCATCACCGGCGCGTGCGTGGCGCTGCACGATGCGCTCGGCGTGCTGCGCGCGCGCAAGCTGCTGACCACCGACCCGCTGCAACACCTCGTGGCCTCGGTGTCGGTCGGCATCGTGCAGGGCGCGCCGGTGCTCGACCTCGACTACGCCGAAGACTCCACCGCCGAGACCGACATGAATTTCGTCATGAACGAAACCGGCGGCTTCATCGAGATCCAGGGCACGGCGGAAGGCAAAACCTTCAGCGCCGCCGAGATGCAGGCCATGACCGCGCTCGCGCAGCAGGGCATCGCCGAACTGATCCGGCGGCAGCGCGCCGCGCTCGAAACATGAAGCCCGATCTTGTCTTTGCCGGAGCAACGTTCATAAAATCAGCTTTGCTCGTTCCTAGTTAAATGACCCCCGGCAAAGCCGGGGGCTTATTTGGTGAGCGCCTCAAAGGCGCGAGTAAAACCGTGAGCCGCCTGAAGGCGGCGGATTTTTTCTCCTTCCCCCTTGATGGGGGAAGGTTGGGATGGGGGTGAGACATGACGGTCCGTGCACACCGTTGACGCCGCACCCCCACCCTCGCCCTCCCCCTTCCAGGGGGAGGGGAATACATTTGTGGCGACCGTCGCATAGGTCAAACCTCGGTGAGTCCCCCGGCAGAGCCGGGGGTTTACCTTAAACTGAATTAAACAACCACCGGCTAAAGCCGCTGGGCTTGAGTTACGGACTGAAAGTCCGGATACGCGTCGGCCGGCTGGCTCCTCCCCCTTCAAGGGGGAGGCCGGGAGGGGGATGGGGTGATCTTGCGCATGCCGAGGCCACCCCATCCCCACCCTGGCCCTCCCCTTGAAGGGGAGGGAATGTCACATTGAGGCGGCTAGATCTGAACTCGACCACGGCATAGGTCAAACCTTTGTGAGTCCCCCGGCGGAGCCGGGGGTTTAACCTTGTGATCGACAATTAAACGCATGAGCAAAACAATTGTGCTGGCCAGCAGCAACGCCGGCAAGGTGCGCGAGTACAACCAGTTGCTCGCCGGGCTGCACCTTGAAGTCGTGCCACAGTCGCACTTCAAAGTGACCGACGCCGAAGAGACCGGACTCACGTTCGTCGAGAACGCCATCCTCAAGGCGCGCCATGCCGCGCAACACACCCGCCTGCCGGCGCTCGCCGACGACTCCGGCCTGGAAGTGGACGCGCTGCACGGCGCGCCCGGCATCTACTCGGCGCGTTACGCCGGTCCGCAAGCAAGCGACGCCGAAAACCTGGAGAAGCTGCTCGCCATGCTCAAGGACGTGCCGGAGGAAAAACGCGGCGCGCGTTTCCAGTGCGTGCTCGTCTACCTGCGCCATGCCCTCGACCCCACGCCGCTCATCTGCCAGGGCACCTGGGCGGGACACATTCTTACGGCAACACGCGGCACCAGCGGCTTCGGCTACGATCCAGTGTTCTTTGTGCCCAGCCATGCCTGCAGCGCCGCCGAATTGCCCGCTGAAACCAAGAATGCCCTGAGCCACCGCGGCCAGGCGATGCGCCAACTTCTTGCCGCCCTTCCGGACCAAAACTGACCTGCGCGGTCATTTCGACTCCTGCTGACACCGAAATTCCACCCGACTAGCCGATTTCCCCCGCTTGTTTTCATAAAATTACAGGGTCTGTGTCTGCGACACCCGCCACCACAAACGGCACGTTTTGTGCACATTCACCTATAAATTCTGCGAGTCTGAACGCTCTCTTGCGTCAAAAGACAGGAACAACGGATAGCCCGAACACTCGGCCTGGCTGGCGCGCACGCGCGGCTGGACTACTGCACGTGTTCGGCACTAATACCCTGCGCGGGCGCTTCCTGTACATGGCCAGCCTGCTGCTCGCACTGCTCGTGGCCATGGCTTGGGTGGTTAGCGCCCGGGTGCACGAGGTGTCCAGTGACAACGCCGCCAACCTCACCGATCGCCACCAGGTGTATGCGCTGACGCGCAACATGAGCAACGCGATGTGGGAGGCGCAGCAGGACCTGCAGAGTTTCATGCTCCAGCCCAGCCCGGCGAAGCGCGAACGCTTCGCCGTTACCATCGCCTACCTGATCGACGACAGCGAACAACTCGCGCAAACCGCCTGGGCGCGGCGCACCGGCGGCATGCGCGAGCGCCTGGAGCGCCAGCTGCGCGACCTGCGCCAGTTGCGCGCCGAGGGGCTGCGCCTGATGGAGGTTCGGAACTCACCGCTGCAAACATTCCCGGCGATGCCGATCATGATCAACAGGATGCAGCCGCACACCGAGGAATTTATCGCGGTCACGGCGATCGCCGTCGAAGAGGCCAGGGAACACATTTCCCGCCCTGGCCAAATCGAAGCGCAGCAGCTGTTCTACGACACACTGTATGCCTGGGTGCGCATGACCGACGCCTTCCGGCTGTACGTGTCCAACCGCTTCGGTATTTTCGCCACCTCGCCGCAAGCGGCCATGGGCACACAAGCCGCGATCGTGGAAGAATTCTCGAAACGCATACTCGGCAACTTCGCGCGCCTTGCGGATATCGACAAGCGCGGGCTGCTGCAGTTCGAGCAGAGCACCGCGCTTGAGAACATGCACAGCCTGCACCAGCAGTGGCACAAGGCATGGCACGAGGTGCAGGCAATCTGGGCCTCGGCAAGCTGGCGCCTCGATACCCAGATATTACAGAACTCGGTCGAGCCGCTGTTTGCACGCATCTGGAACAGCGTGCGTGAAACCGAAAAGGAAGTGGGTGCCAACTCGGCCGAGGACCTGTCGCTGCTGACGCAGGTCGCGGTGCGCCTCTCCGACTCGCTTTGGCTGGTCGTGCTCCTCGGGCTGGCCGCCAGCATGTTCATGTTCGCGATCTTCGAGACCCAGATCCGCCGCCCGATCGCGCGCGTGGTGGCGGCGCTCAAGGCCGAGGCCGCGGGCGAGAAGCACATCGCGGTGCCGGAGACCAGCCTGGTCGAGACCCGCGACCTGACCCAGGCCTTCGACCACATGCGCCGCGAGGTGCATTCGCGCCAGTCGCGCCTGGAGGCGGTGCTGCACTATGCGGCCGAGGCCATTATCACCATCGACGAACGCGGGCTGATCGAAAGCTTCAACCCGGCCGCCGAGAAGTTGTTCGGCTACACGGCCGCGGAAGCCATCGACCAGAATGTCTCGCTGCTGATGCCCGAATCCGCGGCCCGTGAACATGACACCCATATCCAGCACTACCGGCAGACCGGAGCGGCCCGGGTGCTGGGACGCGAGCGCGAGGAAACCGCCCGGCACAAGGATGGCAGGCTGTTCCCGATTGCAATCAAGATCAGCGAAATGTGGGTGGATGGCCGGCGCCTGTTCACCGGCATGCTCGCCGACATCAGCGAACGCAAGGCGATGCTGGAACAGATCGAACTCACGCTCGCGCAGCTCAACGCGCGCGAGCAGCGCCTGCACACCATTCTCAACAACACCGCGGAAGGCATCATCACCTTCGACGAGCGGGGAACGATCGAGGGCTTCAACCAGTCGGCCGAGAAGCTGTTCGGCTGGGTCGAGGACGAGGTCATCGGCACGTCGATTGCCCAGCTTATTTCCCCGGAGGCACGCGAGGTCCGCGACGACTACCTCGAACATTTCATGCGCGCCGAAATCCAGCGCCTGATCGGCCACGAAGGCGAGCTGCTCGGACGCCACAAGGATGGCAGCGGCTTCCCGATGGCGGTCAAGATCAGCGGCATGTGGCTGGAGAACCGGCAGAAGTACATCGCCATGGTGTCGAACATCAGCGAGCGCAAGGCGCTGATGGAAAACCTGCGCAAGCTGGCCGAGCACGACGGCCTCACCGGCCTGTACAACCGCAGCTATTTCCATGGCGAGCTGGAACGCGTCGTGGAGCGCGTGCACCGCAGCGAGGTGTCGAATTGCGCGCTGCTGTACATCGATCTCGACCATTTCAAGTACGTGAACGACACCCTCGGCCATGCGGCCGGCGACAAGCTGCTGATCGAGGTGGCGAACATACTCACCCGGCGCGCGCGCAAGAGCGATCTCGTGGTGCGCCACGGCGGCGACGAGTTCACGGTGCTGATGTACGACACCAAGCTGGAGCAGGTGGAAAAGATCGCCGATTCGTTCCGCCGGCAGCTCGCGGACTTCCATTTCAACTATGAGGGTCAGTCGGTCACGATCGGCTGCTCGATCGGCGTGGCGGTGATCGAACCGTCCGCGCAATCGCCGGCCGAGGTCATGTCGCGCGCCGATCTCGCCTGCCACATCGCCAAGCGCTCCGGGCGCAACCAGGTGCACTTGTTCGTGCCGGACGATGCAAAAGACGTCGCCAACATGTCGCTCGACATGGGCTGGTCGCGGCGCATCCGCGAGGCCGTCGAGTTCAACCGCTTCACGCTCGCCTGCCAGCCGATCGTCAGCACCCGCAGCCGCGACGTCAAAATCTACGAAGTCCTGATCCGCATGCTGGACGACAACGGCGGGCTCATCATGCCGGGCGGCTTCCTGCCGACCGCCGAGCGCTTCGGCCTGTCGCTGGACATCGACCGCTGGGTGATCGTCAATGCCATCGAAACCCTGGCGGAACAGCGCGTGACGTTGCCGGAGCTGTGCTACGCCATCAACCTGTCCGCGCAGGCGCTCAACACGCCCGCGATCTGCGACCTGATCCAGGACAAGCTGCGCGCGACCGGCGTCGACCCGGCGGCACTGATCTTCGAGGTCACCGAGACCGCCGCGATCGCCGATCTGAACGCCGCCGCGGCCTTGCTGGCGCGCCTGCGCGCACTCGGCTGCCGCACGGCGCTCGACGACTTCGGTTCCGGCATGTCGTCGTTCGCCTATCTCAAGGAGCTGCCGGTGGACATCGTCAAGATCGACGGCCGGTTCGTGAAGCACATCGCCACCAGCGCCGTGGACAAGGCCATGGTGCGCGCCATGAACGACATCGCCCATGCCCTCGGCAAGGAAACCATCGCCGAGTTTGTCGAAGATGAAGCGGCATTCCAGACATTGGTCGAGCTCGGGGTCGATTACGGCCAGGGCTACCACCTCGGGCGGCCGGACGTGGTCGCGCCGTGCAATGCCATTGCCCTGCACGCCGGTGTGGCCGGATTCTGCCGCATCTGAAATTTTCCGCGCTGCACCGCGCTCCCAAATCTGCCACAATCCGGTTCATTCATCACTCGCTGTTCCGCCGTTCGCCACCACACCGCATGCCGCAGAACCGCGCCCGGCGCCTGAAAATCATCGCCGCCTTCGCATTGGTTTATGTCGTCTGGGGATCCACGTATCTCGCGATCCGCATCGGCGTCGCCACGCTGCCGCCGGCACTGTTCGCCGGTGTGCGCTTTCTCGCGGCCGGCCTGTTGCTCGCGGCCTACGCGCGTTTCGCCGGGCAGCCTTTCCCGCGCGGTCGCGGTGAATGGAAGACCATTGCCGTGGCGGCCGTGTTCCTGCTGGTCGGCGCCAACGGTCTCGTGGTCTGGGGCGAACAGTGGGTGCCATCCAACCAGGCGGCGCTGATCGCCGCCACGGTGGCATTGTGGCTGGCCGGACTCGGCGCGCTCGGTCCGCAGGGTGAGTCGTTTTCGCGCCGGCGCCTGGCCGGCCTGCTCACCGGATTCGCCGGTGTGGCGGTGCTGATGTGGCCCGCGGGCGGCTTCGTGCTTGAGCACTTCAGTGCGCAGTTCGCCATCCTGCTCGCCGCCCTGTCGTGGGCGGCCGGCTCGATCTACATGAAACGCCGCAAGCCTTCAACCCCGCCACTCATGGCCGCGGCAATGCAATCGCTCGCCGCGGGCGTGTTGCTCGGCGCCATCGGCTTCGCCGGTGGCGAGGCCGGGCGCTGGACCTGGGAAGGAAACGCCCTGCTCGCCCTGCTCTATCTGATCGTGTTCGGCTCGTGCCTCGCGTACGCCGCGTACGTGTGGCTGCTGCACGAGGTGAGTCCCACGGCGCTCGGCACCTATGCCTACGTGAACCCGGCGGTGGCCGTCGTGCTGGGCGGGTGGCTGCTGGGTGAATCCCTCCACCGCACCCAGATGGCCGGGATGCTGGTGGTCCTGCTGGGCGTGGTGCTAGTGAGCCTGCCGGACAAGACCGGCAAACGCCGCCAAGGCTAAGTGGTGCCGAACCCTCGCAGGCTCCCAAGGTCGAATGCAGTATGATGTAATCCGCTCGGTCACCATTATCTTATGGGAACCTCTAAAAATTGGTAATCCCTTCTCCCTAGTGAATGGGGCTTCATTCACTAAGGCGAGGATGAGGGGATATTTAATTCATGTATTTACATCCCTCACCCTAACCCTCTCCCGGAGGGAGAGGGGATTTTTAGAGGTTCCCTTATGTTTCATTTCACCGCCCTGCCGCCGCTTTCGCTCTACATCCATTTTCCGTGGTGCGTACGCAAGTGCCCGTATTGCGACTTCAACTCGCATGCCGTGCGCGGCGACCTCCTGGAAGATCAGTACATCGATGCTTTGCTCGCCGATCTTGAATCCGACCTGCCACGCGTCTGGGGCCGGCCGGTGCGCACGATTTTTCTCGGTGGCGGCACGCCCAGCCTGTTTTCGCCCGAGGCGATTGAACGCCTGTTGGCCGGTGTGCGCGCACGCGTGCCGCTGGTTCCCGAAGCGGAAGTGACACTGGAGGCCAACCCCGGCACTGTTGAAACCGAGCGTTTCCGTGGCTACCGCGCGGCCGGCGTGAACCGGCTGTCGATCGGCATCCAGAGCTTTCAGCTTGAACAATTGCAAAAGCTCGGACGCATCCACGGACGCGACGAGGCGCTCGCCGCCGCGCAGGCCGCGCACGCCGCCGGCTTCGACAACTTCAATCTCGATCTCATGTTCGGCCTGCCGCAACAGACACTCGATGAAGCGCGCGCCGACCTGCGCACCGCGCTGGCGCTCCACCCGACGCATCTTTCGCTGTACCAGCTCACGCTCGAACCGAACACGCTGTTTCATGCCCGGCCGCCGGCGTTGCCGGATGAAGACGTGCTGGCGGCCATGCAGGAAGCGTTGCAGGCCGAACTGGCGGACGCGGGCTTTGCGCAGTACGAAGTGTCGGCGTACGCGGCCGCCGGGCGCCGTTGCCGGCACAATCTCAACTACTGGCAGTTCGGCGACTACCTCGGCATCGGCGCCGGGGCACATGCCAAGATCACGGATGCGGACGGCATCACCCGCCTGTGGAAAGTGAAACAGCCACGCGACTACCTTGAAAAGGTCGGGACCTCGGCTGGGCTCGGCAGCGAACAACGACCGGGGCGTGACGATGTGGCTTTTGAATTCATGCTCAACGCCCTGCGTCTGACAGAGGGTGTACCCGCCATACTTTTCAGTGAACGCACCGGACTCGATCCCGCTTGCATGCAGAAACCGCTAACCCAAGCCATGGCGCGCGGTCTGCTCGAACCCGGCCATGAACACATCCGGCCGACGCTGCTCGGGCGACGCTTTTTGAACGAACTCGTGGCATTGTTCCTCCCCGAGACGGCGCGCTGACGAACGGGGTCCGCCCTTCGATATGTGGTGCAGCGCACATAATGTACCGCGTTTTTCTGTTACGTTCGATTTGCTACAATTGCAGTCGAATTGGCATTGGCAGTTCCAGAATAAGCAGCCTGTACGCATTCAGCCCCATCCACTCATTCACAAGAAAACAGGAGCGCCATGAAAAACAGAAACCTCATTATTTCTCTCGCGCTGCTCGCTGGCCTTGCCGTTGGCGGCACGGCCCAGGCGGCAGGAAAAATTTATGTCGGCGGCAAGATCGGTATCGTGGATGCCGACTCCGGCGTCTCGGGAGTAAGCCTCGACCCTGCCATCGCGGCTGGCGTCTATGGTGGTTACAACCTGCTCGGCAAAGACGCGCATTTCGCCGCTGACCTGAAGGGCGGCACACTGGCCGTCGAAGGCGAAGCACTACTGACCGTCGTAAAGGGCGACGTTACACCGGCAGGAGACTGGGACATCACCAGCTTTGGTGCGTTTGCCGCCTACCGTCATCCGCTTACCGACTATTTCTACCTGAAGGGTAAACTTGGTCTGGTGCGTTATGACATCGACGCAACGTCCGGCGTGGAGACCACACTCGCCGCCGGGATTGGTGCCGGCTGGAAGGTTGGCCCCGGAAGCCTTGAGGCCGAGATTGCCACCTATGGGAACGACCTACGCATGCTGAGCGCCGGTTTCCACATGAACTTCTGAGAAACTGCACGCTTACAAAAAACCCGGCCACGCGCCGGGTTTTTTGTTTCAGCGGAATACTTTTTTCAGCAGGTCGGTGTTGCGCGCCAGCGGATTGCGCCGGATGCGTCGCTCCTCCTCCGCCATGAGCAGATAAAGCCCGTCGAGCGCCGCGCGCGTGACGTACGTATCGAGATCGAGGTGTCCTGGCTCCACGGCCTTTTCCAGAAACGCGGCCTTCTTCATGAGACGCTTATACGCCGCGGTGACATTGGCGCGCGCGGTGGCCTCCGCCACGATCGGCTTGAGATGCTCGCGCAGCACCGCATCGGTATGTGCACGGAAATAACGCGTGGCGGCATCGTCATCGCCACGCACGATACCCACCGCATCGCTCAACGACATGTCGCGGATCGCGGCCAGCAGCACCGGCTTGGCCACCGGCACCGCCGCTTCGGCGGCGCGGTTCAGGCTTTCGGCAAATTCTTCGGCATAGCGCTCCAGGCCATAGCGGCGCAGCGCCTTCTCGACGCGCCGCAGTTCCTCGGGCAAGGGGATGCGTACCAGCGGATTTGCCCAGTAGCCGTCCGCGCGCCCCAGACGGTTCACGGCGGTGTCCGCGGACTGCGCCAGCGCCTGGCGAACCGCCTGTGCCTGCATGGCGGGGTCCGTCGCCGCTACCTCGCGCGCCTGACCGTTCGGCGTGCCGGCACAGGCCATCAGGGAGAAACCGAACAGGAGTATGGCCGGGAGCGTCTTCATAGCCATGAAGCATGGCACGAAACCGGCCTGGCGTGCATAGCCGCCATGCACGCCAGCGCCCGGCGCGGCGCGTCCATCCGGGAATCGGCTAGAATAGCCGCGGCCCTCATCTCGGGAAACACCGCATGCTCTGGCTCAAGGCCCTGCACATCATTTTCATGGTCACCTGGTTCGCGGGGCTTTTTTATCTGCCGCGCCTGTTTGTCTACCACGCGCAGAGCGCCGATCGCGTCAGCCTCGAACGCTTCAAGGTCATGGAACGCAAGCTGTTCTTCGGCATCATGACCCCGGGCGCGTTGCTGACGATGTTGTTCGGCACGTGGCTATGGCTGGGTTACGGCTTCAGCGGCGTCTGGCTCACGGCCAAGCTCGTGCTGGTCGCGATCCTGATCGCCTATCACCTGTATTGCGGCAAACTGCTGCGGGATTTCAAACACGACCGCAACCGCCATGGGCATGTTTTCTACCGCTGGCTCAACGAATTCCCGGTACTGATCCTGATTGCGTCGGTACTCCTGGTGGTGCTCAAGCCCTTCTAAGGAAGCAAGCCTGCACAAAAATATCCATATTTAGGGAAAGCACGCTTTCACGAAATAGCCCGTCTAGACACGGCCACCTTGGTGTATTATTGAATTCTAATATACCTGCCCCGATATACGACGGCATAATTAATGTGTGGGCGGAGGAGCCGTTGCCGATCACGGAGAGAAACAATGCAAAAACACTTCCTGTCGCTGGCTCTTTTGGGGGGCTTGGCCTTCCCCGTGCTCGCCGCTGCCGCCGGACCCTTAAGCCTCGATGAGGCGATTCGCCACGCGCTGAATCAAAACCCGGAGTTGCGTGCCGCCGACCGGCAGGCGCAGGCCGCGGACGCACGCGCCAGTGCCGCCAGGGGCGCGTTCCTGCCACAGATCGGCGTGCGCTACCTGGTGCGGCGCAGCGACAACCCGCTCGATGCGTTCGCCGACAAGCTCAACACCCGCACGGTCGATCCCGTCACCGATTTCAGTGCACAGGCGCTGAATTACCCCGACACCAGTACCCTGCACGCCACCCAGCTGTCGCTGGAACTGCCGATCTACACCGGCGGACGCCTCAACGCCGGCAGGCGCGAGGCCGGCGCCTATGCCGAGGCGGCCCGCCTTGGCTATGAACACCGCCAGCAGACTACTGCTTACAGCACCTTGCATGCCTACCGTGCCGCCCAGGCCGCGGCCCACGCGTTAACCATTGCGAACGACGCAGTCGAGGCAGCGCACGAGCACGCCGAAACCACCGCGCGTCTGGCGCGTCAGGGGCGCATCGTGGCCTCCGATCGCATGACCGCCGAACTCAACCTCGCGTCCGCGCAGAGCCTGCGCGAACAGGCCGCGAATCGTCAGCGTCTGGCACTCGAAGAGCTGCGCCTGATGATGGGCCTGCCCGCGGATGCCGCGCTGGTATTGCCGCCATGGGAGAGCCCGCCGACCGCCATGGATGGCGGAAGTGCCGGAAACGCAGGAGCGGTTCTCCGGCCAACCGCACCGCCCGCCATGGCAGAGAGCGAACAGCGCGCCCTTGTCGCGCGCAAAGACCTCAAGGCGAGCGAGGCACTGCTCACGGCCAGCCGCGCGAAAATCACCGCCGCGCGCGCCGCCTTCCAGCCGCAGGTCGGGGTGGTCGCGGCCGACTCCTGGCATGACGACAATGCCGCGCTCGACAACAAGTCGCAGAGCATCATGGGCGTCGTGAGCCTGAACCTGTTCAACGGCGGGCGCGACTGGCACGGCCTGAGCGCCGCGCAGCGTGACACCGAGCAGACCGAGCTGCGCCTTGAGGGCGCACGCCAGGCCGTGCGCGGCGAAGTGCGGGCCGCCGCGAGCCGCCTGACCGAGGCCAGCGCGCGCCGCAATATTGCCGGACAAAGCATCGCGAAGGCGCGTGAGAATGTGCGTCTGGTGAAGCAGCGCTACGGCGAGGGCCGCACCATACTCATCGACCTGCTCATGGCCGAGCGCGTGCTGGTCGAGGCACGCAACGAAGAACTGACTGCCGGCCTCGGCCAGGAGTTGAGCGCCGCCCAGCTCCAGCTCGCCGAAGGCAGCCTGCCGCTACCGGGCGACGCACCGGCTCAATAATAATGAAGCCCAACTGCGTTCGTCCTTTCATAATCGGTCCGGGGGCACCCATGCATTTTCCGATCCGTTCTCTGGCTGTATCTGTCGTCGCCATCCTGCTGCTTGCCGCTTGCGGCAAAAAAGCCGCGGAACCGGCGCCACTCGCGGCGCTGGCGCGCCCGGTCGTAATGCTCGACACGAAAGCCGGCCGGGTGCTGGTACCGCAGTCGGCACTCGTCGAGCGCGGCAGCATTCCCGGCGTGTTCGTGTTGACCGAGGAAAAGCAGGCGCGCTTCCGCATGGTGCGCACCGGCAAGGCCGTGAACGGCCGGGTCGAGATCCTGAGCGGCCTGAGCGGCGGCGAAATCCTGGTTGCGGGCGACCTGCAAGACGTGCGGGATGGCAGCCCGATCCAGAAAAATGATTAATTCCGATTCTTTTTCGAGCGGCGCATAAGCCGATCCCCTCTCCCCGCTTGCGGGGAGAGGGTTAGAGAGACGACCGCAGGGATGCGGGAGGTAGAGCAACGCCGGGAGCGGTTGCCGAGGGGCGGTGAGTGGGCCCCATGATTTTGGGGCACATACAATTTACCGCCCACCCTCTCCCCGGCCCTCTCCCGCCCTGCGGGAGAGGGAGTGAAATTTAATTATTAGAGGCCCACCCATGGCGAAGAAGCAACCAGACCCGACGACTATCGAGCTGAACATCGCCGGGCGCATCGCGAACTATTTCGTCGACAGCAAGCTGACCATTCTCATCATTCTGGTGGCGCTGCTCGCCGGGAGCATGGCGATCCTCAGTACACCGCGCGAGGAAAATCCGCAGATCGTGGTGCCGACGGCGAACATCATCGTCTCCAAGCCGGGGGCGTCGCCGGAAGAAATTCAGCAGCTGATCGTAAAACCGCTCGAAGCCATTTTGCAGGGCCTGAAGGGCGTGGAGCACACCTACGGCATGGCCATGGATTCCGTGGGCGTGGTGAGCGTGCAGTTCGCCGTCGGCCAGAACAAGGAAGACTCGCTGGTCAAGCTGTACGACCGCATCATGAGCAACATCGACCGCATGCCGCCCGGCACGCGCCAGCCGCTCATCAAGCCGGTTGACGTCGACGACGTACCGATCCTGACCATCTCGCTGTCGTCGAATGTGCTCGACGACCGCCGCCTGCGCGCCATCGCCAACGACGCGCTCGAACACCTGCGGCGCGTCGAGGGCGTATCGGTGACCTTCATCCACGGCGGCCGGCCGCGCCAGATCAGCGTGCAGCTCGATCTCGACCGCATGCGCCAGTACAGCGTCACGCTGCTCGACATCCGGCGTGCGCTCGAGGCGACCAACGTCGATATCCCGTCCGGCACGCTGGTCAACCGCAACGCGGTGAGTACCGTGTCCGCCGGCGGCATGCTGCGCAACGCCGACGACGTGGGCAATCTGGTGGTGGCGCTGCACGCCCATCGCCCGGTGTATCTCAAGAATATCGCTTCGATCAGCGACGGCGCGGGCGAAATCGAGCGCGTACACCGCATCGGCTACGGCCCGGCCTATACGGGCGAACGCCCGGCGGATATCGAATCCGGCGCGGTCACCATCGCGCTCGCCAAGCGCAGCGGCGTGAACGCCGTCACCGTGGCGGACACCGTGGTCCAGGAACTGGAACGCATTCGCGGCAAGGTAATCCCGGACACGGTCACGATCAATGTCACGCGCAACGACGGCCAGCGCGCCAACGACGCGGTGAACACGCTCATCGAGCATCTGGCGATCGCCATCGGCACCGTGGTGCTGCTGCTCATCGCCTTTCTCGGCTGGCGCGCGGCCTCGATCGTAACCATCACCATTCCGCTGATCCTGTTCATCACGTTGGCGGTCGGCATGGCCGCCGGTCAAAGCATCAACCGCATTACGCTGTTTGCATTGATCCTGTCGCTCGGCCTGCTGGTGGACGACTCGATCGTGGTCATCGAAAACATCTATCGCCACTACGCGAAAAAGGGTGCGGATCGGCTCAAGTCGGCAGTGCAGGCAGTAAACGAAATCGGCAAGCCGACCAACCTCGCGACCTTCACCGTGATTCTGGCGTTCCTGCCGATGCTGTGGGTAACGGGCATGATGGGTCCGTACATGGGTCCGATCCCGTTCAACGTGCCGGTGGCCATGCTGGTGTCGCTCGCCATCGCCTATACCGTGGCGCCGTGGGCGGCGTATCGCTGGCTCAAGGGAAAGAATCTTGCGGCCGGCGCGCACGCGCACGAACACATGCCCGGCTGGCTGGAACGCCAGTACGTGCGGCTGTTCACGCGCCTGCTGGATGAACCGGCGGCGCGCAAGCGCTTCTTCGTCGGCGTGGCGGCGGCGCTGGTGATTGTGATGCTCATGCCGGCCGTGAGCCTGGTGCAGTTCAAGATGCTGCCCAAGAACAATACCAACACCTTCAACATCACCGTGGACATGCCGGAAGGCACGGCGCTGGAGGAGACCGATCGCGTGGTGCGGCGCGTGGGCGACATCGTGCGCCGGCATCCGCAGGTCGTGACCTACGAATCCACTGTCGGCGAGCCCGGCGTGGTGGACTTCAACGGCCTGCTGCGCGGCGCTGGCCTGAAGCGCGGGCCGCACGTGGGCGAGGTGCGCGTCAACCTGCGCGACAAGCACGACCGCTGGACGTCCTCCATTGCCATCGCGCTGGAACTGCGCAAGCCGCTGGCGCAACTGGCGCAGGACACCGGCGCCGACATCAAACTGGTCGAAGATCCGCCCGGGCCGCCGGTGCGCGCCACTATCCTCGCCGAGCTGTACGGGCCGGACTACTCGCAGTTGCTCAAGCTCGCCAAGGAGTTGCGCGCCGAAGTGTTCGCCAAAACCGCAGACGTGGTGGACATCGACGACTCCAGCACCGCGGACGTCACCGAGTACCGCATCAACGTCAATCGCGAAAAGGCATCACTCGCCGGCATTCTGCCGGCGCAGGTGGCGGAGACGCTGCAGGCCTTCCTGGCCGGCTATAACGTCGGCACCGTGCACATCGAGCAGGAAAAGGAACCGGTGCCGATCCGCTTCCAGATTCCGGTCGCCGACCGGATCGAGCCGGCCGATCTGCGCAAGATCTTCTTCGTGAATCCGCAGGGCGTGCGTGTGCCGCTCACCGACATCGCCGACATCGTCAAGACCACGGCGCCCAAACCGATCCTGCACAAGGATCAGCGGCCGGTGGTATACGTCACCGGCGAACTCGCTACGACCTCACAGGTCTACGCGGTGCTGAAGATGTGGAGCTACCTGGGCAGCCACGAACTGCCGGGCGGCGTGAAGCTCACCCAGTACTTCATGGGCGACCCGAACACGCTCGGTTACAGCCTGCGCTGGGACGGCGAGATGCGCCTCACCCTCGACGTGTTCCGCGACCTGGGCGCGGCGTTCATGGTCGCGCTCGTGCTCATCTATCTGGTGCTGGTCGGCTACTACCGCAAGTTCGCCACGCCGCTGATTGTCATGGGCGCCATTCCGCTCACCCTGATCGGCGTTCTGCCCGGGCACGCGCTGCTCGGCCAGTACTTTACCGCCACGTCCATGATCGGCGTGATCGCGCTCGCCGGCATCGTGGTGCGCAACT
>CAYHES010000041.1:0-17822 GCA_964355495.1 uncultured Acidiferrobacterales bacterium | reverse complement strand
CGATTCGTTCTGGGCTCGTTCAGCGCAAGGCCTTGACGGCCGAGGGCTGCACGACGTCGCCGGTGTTGTTGCCGAAGGCGTTGCGCTCGTAGGTGACGACCGCGGCGATATCCGCGTCGTTCATCTGTCCGGCGAACGCCTGCATCGCGGTGCCGGGCTTGCCCTTCAGCACCATGCCGATATGGCCGTTGACCGGGCCGGTGGTGATCTTTCCGCCCTTGAGGGCCGGGAACACGCCCGGAATACCGGTGCCGGTGGCGCCGTGGCAGGCGGCGCATTGCGCGTACACCTTCTCGCCGCGCGCCATGAGATCGGCCTTGGTCCAGACCTTGCCGACATCGGCAGCGGCAGCAACCGTTTCGGCCTTTTTCACGCTCACCCACTTCTTGAATTCGTCGTCGCTCACGGCCTGCACCACGATCGGCATGAAGCCGTGGTCCTTGCCGCACAGCTCGGCGCACTGGCCGCGGTAGATACCGGGCTCGTCGACGCGCGTCCAGGTTTCGTTGATGAAGCCCGGGATGGCGTCCTTCTTCACCGCCAGTTGCGGCACCCACCAGGCGTGGATGACGTCGTTCGCGGTAATCAGGAAGCGCACCTTCTTGCCGGTCGGGATGACGATCGCGTTGTCCACTTCGAGCAGGTAGTCCTTGTTCATGTCCGCGCGCGCGACCTTGGCCTTGTGCTGGTCGATCTGGCCACGCGGAGTGGACAGGCTGCTGAAGAAGCTGATGTCCTGATCCGGATACTCGTACTTCCATTTCCACTGGTAGCCGGTGACCTTGATGACCAGGTCGGCGTTCCTGGTGTCTTCCATTTTGATGAGCGTGGCCGTGGACGGGATGGCCATGCCGACCAGGATCAGGAACGGGATGGCCGTCCAGATGATCTCGATGGTGGTGCTCTCGTGGAACCTGGCGGCCTTGGCGCCGCGGCTCTTGCGGTGCATGACAATCGACCAGAACATCGCGCCGAACACCACGATGCCGATGCCCACGCACACCATCATGATGAGCATGTGCAGGCCGTAGACTTCCTGGGCGATGGCCGTGACCGGCTTCTGGAAGTTGAGCCCGTAATCAGCGGCGGCGATGGTGGAAACGAGGGATAACACGATACCGGAAATGACCGAAATCAGGCCGATCCGCTGCGCGGGGCCCGAGCACTTGCTGCTTCTGGACATGCCTACATTCTCCCAGTGGTACTTTTAAGTAATCTGTCGCGGCGGGCCCGCGGCCCGCAACGCATCTATTCTTTAATATATTTATTGACGCAGGTGGCGCGCGGTCGCGCTCTTTACTGTCAGCCTGTTCTTTTCTTTCTGGTTTCATTGACGCAGGTCAATGATTTTTTGCGCCCTATGGCTTTCATCGCGGGGCAAACTATCACAGCGCCTATGACGCTGCAAGACACGGCATTGGCGTCTTATGAAAAAATCTCGCTGAATTAACCATAGTAGTCAGCTAGGTTTTGCGCGCAAAGTCGAGCACACGCAGGTCGAGCTTGTCTGCGGCCATTGCCACCGACGACCCTGCGGGAATAATGCCAAGGCAAGGCGTGTCCAGGCGGTCGGCCAGCGCCTCGACATAGCCTTCCGGCACACCGTCATCCACTCTGTTAGCCACCCACGCCACCAGCCGGCAGCCGCTGGCCGCGATCGCGCGTTGCGTGAGCAGCGCGTGATTCAGGCACCCGAGACGCATCCCCACCACCAGAATCACCGGCAGTTCGAGGGCGTGCACGACATCCGCCATGGTCTGGGTGCGGTTAATCGGCACCAGCCAGCCGCCGATGCCCTCCACCACCACGGCGTCGGCGCGCGCCGCGAGACACGCGTAATGCGCGCGAATGGTGGCAATGTCGATCTGCACTCCGGCGGCCGCGGCGGCCAGATGCGGCGCGGTCGGCGCCGCCAGGGCGTACGGATTGATATCTGCGTAATCGGCCGCCACGTTGCCGGCCACGCGCAGCGCCTCGGCATCCGCCGAACGCAGGCCGTCCGGCGTGGCGTCGACCGCCAGTTCCCGACGCGGCCTACCTCGCCCCTCCCTGGGCTCGTCACAGCCGCTCGCCACCGGCTTCATGCCGACCACGCGCCGGCCGCTGCGCGCCAGCGCCGTCAGCAGCGCCGCGCTCACCAGCGTCTTGCCCACGCCGGTGTCGGTACCGGTGACAAACCAGGCGCGCTGCATCGCTTAGCCGCGCCTCCTGTGCAGTTGGCTCAAACTGATCACCGCCGTGCCATCGGCGTGATTTGCCGACTCTGCCTGTGGCACCCAGGCATGGCCGTACACGGTTTCATAGCTGGCCGGAATCTGGCCATCGGCGCGTCGAAAGACTTCGTACGCCTGCACGAAGCGGGCGAAGTGCGTCTTGCCAGTGAGCGTGGCGCTGCGCGCGGCAGCGGCATTGTGCGCACCAATGGCTTTCAGGTCGCGCAACACGCCGGGCACGTCCGCATAGGTGAGTGTCAGCGGCTCGACGTCCATCACCGGATCGGCGAAGCGCGCGCGCGCCAGCGCGTCGCCGAGATCGTGCATATCGATGAACGTGTGCACATGCTGGCCGCGGTCCACGGCGCGCCATGCAGCGCGCAGTTCCTTGAGCGTATCCGGACCGAAGCTCGTGAACAGCAGCAGCCCGCCCGGGCGCAGCACACGCCGGCACTCACGGAACACGGCATCCGGGTCGCACCACTGCAAGGCCAGATTTGAAAAGACCAGGTCGAACGTGTGCCCGGCGAACGGCAAAGACTCGGCGTCGGCATTGATGAATCGGTTGCGGCGCAGGTACCGCCCGAGACCAAACGGCCAACGCGGCTGCGTGCGCACCCGCGCGGTCGCGGTCATGGCATGAGCGATATCGAGGCCGACCCGCTGCGCGGCCGGGTAACGCTTGCCCAGCAGTCCGGTGGCGTAGCCGGTGCCGCAGCCAAGATCGAGAATCCGCTGTGGTTCAATGCGCATGTAATCGAGACGCGCGAGCAGCCGGTCGGCGATCTCGCGCTGCAGCACCGCAGCATCATCGTAACGCGCGGCGGCGCGCGCGAACGCGGCGCGCACCGATTTCTTATCGAGTGGTGGCAACACGGAATCGGTCATGCGGCTTCCACACACACGGCATCCGCGAACAGCGCGGCGTGCGAAAGAAACGGCGCATGCCCGGCACCTTCGAGTCGCAACAAGCGCGCCTGCGGCAACTGCGCCGCCAGATATTCGCCCGCGGCCGGTGGCGCGAGCCGGTCGTGACTGCCATGCACCACCAGTGCCGGCACCTGAATTTCCATTAGCCGCGCGCGCAAATCGGTTTGTTCGAGGATCGCAAGCCCTGCGGCCAATGCCTCGGGTTGCGGTTCGCCCTGCGCAAACATTTCGGCGCGCAGCTGCTTGAGGAGCGCGCGCGCCGACTCGCTGTTGCCTGCGTGCAGGCTCAGGAAGCGCAACAGCGTGGCGCGGTAATCCTGAGCGAGGCTGCGGGCGAAGCCGGCGAACACCTCGGTTGGCATGGCATGCGGCCAGTCCGGTGCCTGCACAAATTTTGGTGTCGCACCGACCAGCACCAGCTTCGCAACCTTTTGTGGATGGCGCAGCGCCGCATGCAGTGCAATCAGGCCACCGAGCGACCAGCCGAGCCAGATCGCCGCACCGGGACAAAGCTCGGCCACCGAGTCGGTGAACGCAGCCAGTGACAGATCGCTGCTCACCTCACGGCTGCGGCCGTGGCCGGGAAGATCCAGCGTGGTCACACGAAAATATTTCGCCAGACGCGCGGGCAAGTCACCCCAGATGCCGCCGTGCAGCCCCCAGCCGTGCACCAGCACCAGATCCAGGCCGCTGCCCTGTCGTTCATGCCAAAGCATCAGGCCGGCCCTGCGTTCAACGGCAGCAATGCCGCGAGCGCTTCCAGCAGACGCTCCACATGCTGTGCCGAGTGTTGTGCACTGAAAGTGACACGCAGGCGCGCGCTGCCAGCCGGCACGGTCGGCGGACGAATCGCCGGCACCAGAATGCCGCGTGCGCGCAGCGCATCGCTCGCGGCCACGGCCGCTTGTGCTTCACCCAGGATCAGCGCCTGAATCGGTGTTGGAGAATCGAGCAATTTGAGACCCAACTGCATGGCGCCCGTTCGGAACTGGGCGATGCGCTCGCTCAGCACGTCGCGCCGCCAGCCTTCTTCCTGCACGATGCGCAGACTCACGCGCATCGCCTCAGCCACCGCCGGCGGCAGCGCGGTGGTATAGATGTATGTTCGCGCCTGCTGAATGAGATATTCAATCAGCTCTTCGTCGCCGGCGATGAATGCGCCGAACGTGCCGAATGCCTTGCCGAGTGTGCCGAGCAGAATCAACGGCGCCTGCGGATGCAAACCGAAGTGCTCAAGCGTGCCGCGGCCGTGCGCGCCGAGCACACCCAGGCCATGCGCGTCATCCACCAGCAGCCAGGCAGCGTGCCGCTGCGCGAGGCCGGCGAGCCGCGCGACATCCGCGACATCGCCGTCCATGCTGAACACACCATCAGTCAGCATGAGCTTTACGCCCTCGGCCGCGCTCAGCTGCACGTCGAGCCGAGTCAGGTCGCCGTGTGCGTAGCGCTGCACCTGCGCGCCCGACAAACGCGCGGCATCGATCAGCGAGGCGTGATTGAGCTTGTCTTCGTATACCGTGCCGTGCCGGTCGAGCAGCGCAGTCGCCACGCCGAGGTTGGCCATGTACCCGGTGGAAAACAGCAACGCGCGTTCGGCGCCGACAAAGGCGGCCAACTCCTCTTCCAGTGCATGGTGCGCCACACTGTGGCCGGTAACGAGATGCGAGGCGCCGCTGCCGGCTCCGTAGCGCTCCACACCGATCTGGAGTGCGGCATTCACCCGCGCATCGTTCGCCAGCCCGAGGTAATCGTTGCTGCAGAACGACAACAGGTTTTCGCCGTCCACGCGCACTGCCACGCCCTGCGGGGATTCAAGCACACGCCGTGTGCGATACAGGTGCTGCGCGCGCAGCCGCTGCAATTCTTCCCGAAGCCGCTGGATACCGGGGTGTGCCGGGGTCTGACTCTTATTAGGCATGACCTTCACTTGCCGCCATGTGCTGCCATCGGGCAGGATGTCCAGAAGACGGGTAATACCCGTTCCCAATCAATAGTGAAATTTACCCCCTCTCCCGCAAGACGGGGGAGGGCTGGGGAGAGGGTGGGCGGCGCGTTTCACCCGCAACAAAATCAGGATGCCAACCAACTTCCCCTCTCCCAGACCCTCTCCCCGCAAGCGGGGAGAGGGAAATTGAAAGAGATTCGGATATCCAACCGTCAACAGGGATCGTTGATGCTGCTTAACAACTGGTTAACTAATATACAGGATTGGCTGCTGCCACGCCTCTGTCCAGCCTGCGGCGAGCCGACCGGACCGGGGCGCGAGCTGTGTCCAGGCTGTGAACGGACCCTGCCCGTTCTGCTGCATGCCTGCCCGCGCTGCGCCATACCTTATGAGCACCCGGACGCGCACGGCGAGTGCGGCGCCTGCCAGCAGCAGCCGCCGGCATTCACGCACGCCGTCGCGCTCTACCGCTACGCCCCGCCGGTGGATCACTTCATTCGCGCACTCAAGTTCCACCAGCAACTCGGACTGGCGCGCCTGCTCGGCGATCGTCTCAGCCAACGCCTGATGCGCGAGACCTCGCGGCCGGACCTGATCATCCCCGTTCCGCTGCATGGCGCGCGCCTGCGCGAACGCGGCTACAACCAGGCACTGGAAATTGCCCGCCCGGTGGCACGCACCCTCGGCGTACCGCTCGACTTCCGTTCGCTGGTGCGCGTGCGCGCGACCGCGCCGCAGACCGGGATGACGGTCGCGGCACGCCGCAAAAACCTGCGCGGTGCATTCGCATGGCATAGCGGCGCTGAAGTGCGGAATCTGCGTGTGGCACTGGTGGATGATGTAATGACCACCGGCAGCACCGTGCAGGCAGCGGCGCAATGCCTGCGCGCTGCCGGGGCGAAGGAAGTGGATATCTGGGTGATTGCGCGCGCCTGAGCGTCGACCGAGTGATGAAATGATCTGGGTAAACTCCTGCACCGGAGACGCAGGGTCACCTCATACTCGTGCTAGCGGGTCGTGAGTACTTTCAGGCGGTCTTCGGCATAGCTGGCAAGATTGGCCACCAGTCGTCCGCTCTCCAGTGCACGCTTGTAGGCCTCGCGGGCGCCTGCATTATTCTTCTGGGCCTCGAGCGAGATGCCGAGCCCCAGCCACCACTTGCCTTCCACCGGACGCAGAGCCAGCGCATCCTGGTAGCTCTTCGCGGCATCCGCATGACGGCTGGCGCGCTGGTAAAGTGCAGCGAGGAAGGCATGCAGTTCGGCATCGCTGCGGCCTTCCGTACGCGCCCGTTCCAGCAATGCCAGCGATTGCGCCTCGGCACCGTGTTCCAGATACAGGCGCGCCAGCTGATAGCGGAAGGCATTGTGCTCCGGCATCTGGGTAAGTCCCTGCTCCAGGCTGTCCTGGGCTTCCAGCCAGCGACCGGCTTCAAGTTGCAGGCTCACCAAGAGCTCGCGTGCCTTTACGTGGCGCGGCTGGCCGACAAGCAGCGCCTTCAGGCGCCGTTCCGCTTCCGGCGCGTTGTTCTCGCTGACCGGGCGCGCCGCCTCACGATAGGCATTCTCGGCAAGCTCTTCCGGTGTGTAGGGACGATCGGTCTTTTCGATACTCGCGACAGCGACGGGTTTATCCGTCGCTTTGCTCGCCACACGTGGCCTGTCGTCGCGCGGCTTCTGAACGGGCGAAGGTTTTACCGGCGTCGGATGCGCGGATGGCGCCGCTGCCGCCTTGCTGGAAACGGCCGGCGGTTTCGGCGCCGGGAGCGCGGCCGGTACCGGCGGCGACGCCAACCCCGCAGCCTGCGGCTCCGAACTCAACGGTGCGGAGACAACCGCCGTCGGGGCTGCTACCGGCATGTCCGGGGCTGCCGCCGTCGTCAGGCGCGCAGAGTCACGTGCCGGCGGTTCATGGCTCCAGTAATTCCATCCCACCGTGGCAGCACCAGCAAGGCCCGCGGTCACCAGCAGGCCGGGCAGAAGACTGCGCAAGCGGCGCCGCACCGGGCTCACCGGTTGCAGGTCATGGAATATCGGCCGCGCATCGGCGCGCGCCGGTGTCCCAGCTTGGCGCGTCTCCAGGTCCTTCAGCATTTTGTTGATCAGGCTCACAACCATTGCCCCCAGACGAGTACGCCGGCCGAGGCGGCCAGCGCCGCGATCAGCGCGCCCAGCCGCAACCATTTGCGCCGCGTGGCGAGCATGCGGCTGCGCGCGGATTCGGTGTCGATGATGGCGAACTTCACATATTTGTCGGTGACGTAGCGCGCACCCTCGCCGTAACCGGCCATCATCGCCTTGTGCGCGAGGATGTTGATGAGACGCGGCAGGCCGCGACTGGCGCGGAACAGCAAACGCACGGCGTCGCGCGAGAACAGGCGCGGTCCGCGGTAGCCGGCGATGCCGAGGCGGTGCGCGAGGTAATACTCCACGTCCTGCAGATTGAGCGTGCCCAACTGGCAGGCGAAACCGATGCGCTGCTTGAGCTGGCGGATGGCGGGGTCGTCGAGGCGCGTGTCGAGTTCCGGCTGGCCGAACAGCACCACCTGCAGCAGCTTGCTGGTCTCGGTTTCGAGATTGCTCAGCAGGCGCAGCGTTTCCAGCGTCTCGATCGGCATGGCCTGCGCTTCGTCCAGGCACAGCAGCACGCGCTTGCCGCCCGCGTGCGTATCCATCAGAAACTGGTTGAGCGCCTTGAGCAACTGGTGCTGGTTGACGTTTTCCGGATAGGTCACGCCGAGCTCGTCGGCGGTCGCGAGCAACAGCGTCATCGGCTCAAGATAGGGGTTCGGGATATAGGCGGTAACGAAGTTTTCGCTCTCGAGCGTGCCCAGAAACTTGCGGCACAGCAGGGTCTTGCCGGTGCCGACCTCGCCCACCACCTTGATGAAACCTTCGCCGGTGCGTGCCGCCACCAGCAGGGTATTGAGCGCCTCCTGGTAGGAAGAGTGCCCAAAGAAGAAATGCGTGTCGGGCGTGATGGTGAACGGCAGTTCCGCCAGTCCGTAATGTGCTGTATACATCCTTCCTCTCGATTCTGTCCCGGCGTCTCTAGCAGGTTGTTGAAAAAGTGGTTCGTCACACCGGCGAAAGCCGGTGTCCAGGAATTATTATCAATGCTTTCATCGACATCCTGGATTCCGGCTTTCGCCGGAATGACGGGATTTGATGTTTTGGTGCGTTTTTCAACAACCTGCTAGTGTAGTGTTGCGTTCTGTTTGGTACTTATAACTTCCCGGTATCTTCCCGGAGCCCCCTGTAGGTCGGGCTTTAGCCCGACATGTCGGCCTGAAGGCCGACTTACATGACGAACAAGCAATGTTCCTTCAAGAGTGCAACACTACACTAGCGTAGTGCTTCGTATTTAACGGGCCTTCCGGTCTTGAAAGCCCCCTCCCCTTAGTGAATGGGGCTTCATTCACTAGGGTTAGGGAGGGGATGGGGTTGAGTGCGTCGAGACTGAACACCCATCCCCATCCTGTCCTTCCCCTTGAAGGGGAAGGAACCCTGCGTTTAAGTTCCAGACAGTATGAATGCTAGCGTATCACGCCCCGCCCGCCGTTGCCGGGTACGGGGGCGGGTCAGCGGTTCAGGCCGCGGATGCGCTCGCGGCTGTCCTGGATCGAATCCGTCCACGGCTGATTGCTGCCGAGATCCATGATCGTCGGTTTCAGCAGGATCACCAGTTCGCTCTTGATGCGCGTCACGCGCTTGTGCTTGAACGCATTGCCCACGATCGGGATATCACCGAGCAGCGGAATCGAGGCATTGTCGTCGGTGCTGGCCTGCTTCATGAGGCCGCCGATCACGACCACCTGGCCGCTCAGGGCGCGCACGATGTTGTCCGATTCCTGAATCGAGCTGAGTGCGGTCTGCAGAGTATTCTCACCCTTCAGGCCAAAGCTGATGGTCTTCTGCTGGATGTCGCTCACCGCCGGGTGGATGTGCAGCACGATATTGCCGAGGTCGTCGATTTGCGGTGTCACATCGAGCGCGATGCCGGAGAAGAACGGCGCGAGCTCGGTGGTCACCGACGCCGGCACACCGCTCACGCCACTCGGCGTGGACGTGGTGCTGGTGATAAAGAACTCGTCGGTGCCGACCTTGATGACCGCCTTCTGGTTGTTGACGGTCGAGACGCGCGGGCTGGACAGCACCTGCACGTCGCCCTGGGTCTTGAGGAATTCGAGGAACGCGGCAAAATTGGCGGTCTTGATCGCCGCGCTGAACACACCACCGAAGGCCGAAGTTGCAGTACCGGTAATAGCACTGTAGGCGGCGCCGGGGTCGAGGATGCCGGTGTAGTTCCCAGGTGGCGAAGTTACCGGGCTCAAACCAGGAATAAGCGTACTTCCGTTGCCATTGAATGCCGTCCCACCGCCGACCTGGCCGAAAGTGGTGTTGCCGCCGAGTGCCGCCCAGTTGATGCCGGTTTGGTAGCCGTCGTTCAGCCGCACTTCGAGAATCTTAGCCTCGAGAATCACTTGGCGGTTGATTGTGGCATGCGTGACGCCGAGATAATCCTCGACCACGTGCAAATCCTCGGGCATGGCGCGCACAATAATAAGGTTCGCCTGCGGGTTGACCGAAACCATGCGATTGCCCTTGCAATCGAGCGCACGCCCGGTAGAGGCCTGACCGGCGGCTGCCTGCCTGACCTCACAGCCGATAATCGCGGCAAGCGTATCCTGCAACTCTTTCCAGAAATCCGCCTTCGAATCGGTTTCCACCTGGATACCGGACGCACCGGTGCGCGACGCGCCACCGCCGGCTGGCGAGGCCGCGCCGCTGGCTGCCCCCGCCGCAGACGACTGAATGCCGGAGGAAACACGCGTGTCGGACTTGCCCTTGCGGTTCAGGTTCAAATAATTCACCGGAAAAATGCGCGTCTGGATGCCGCTGCCGAGAATGAAGAAGCGATTGGCTTCGCGCCGGTACTCGTAGCCGTACACACGGCGAATGGCTTCCAGTGCCTCCGGCACGGTCACCGCCTTGAGTTGCATCGACACCAGTCCGCCGACATCTGGGTGCAGGACCATGCTGTAGGGCGTGCCTTCCACGAGGCTCAGAAACACCTGGCGCGCCGGGGCATTGCTGACGGACAGGTCGAAACGCGTCTCGAGCGGCGTGCCGCGACCTTCCGGTACGCGCGTGCCCAGCGACGGCAGCAGCGCCTGGCTCACCTCGGACGGCACCGCGCCCGGCTTGGCGTCGCCCTTCGCGGCCTTCTCCAGGGTGGTATCGATTTCCTTGCCAACCTGGCTGGTCCAGAAATAAGGATTGGACTGGCAGGCGGCGAGCGACGCCAGCGCCAGGCCCGCCAACAACCGTGGCAAGCCGTGGCAGAAAAGCCGCTCCTGCGTTTGTCCAGTGAAGGAAGCCTCATTCACTGACGGCTTCGCGCTCTGCACTCCCGCCATCCCTGGCGGTCGTAAATTGGATCGCTTGGCAAAATGAAACGGCATGGGCATTGTTCTCATTTGGGTACAGGCGCCTTGTTGTTCTGGGCGCGGGTCACGAAACGCGGCACCAGCCGCAGGGTGAACTCACCGCTCGGGCGTTTCAACACCACATCCTGCGGACGGATGGCCACGACCGTCGCCTCGCCGATGCGTTCGCCGACCGCCAGCGTCTTGCCGTTGATCACCGCCAGGCGCCGCTGCGGCGCGATCAGCACCGATTGCAACACCAGGCCATGCACACCGGTGGCCACACCGTCGTCGCCGCCATCGCCCAGGGCGGAAGACGGACGCGTCGGATCGGGCAGGCCGACGAGGCTGTCGTTCGCGGTCGCACAGGCCGGCGCCAATGTGGCGCCAAGACCGACCACAGCCATCGTAATTATTAATAGAATGTTCATCATCCCATTTATGTATTCAATTATCGTGCCAAGGCTTCATACACCAATCCAGGCCTCGTCCAGGCTCAGGGTGTAAATCACCAGCGTGACCCTTGAGACCGGATACTTTTCGGTTTGCAACTGCACCTCGCCCCAGAACACCTTCCACGGCAGCGTTTCGAGCGCGCCCAGATAACGCAGGATGTCCGGATATTGGCCGCTGAGCTGAATGCGCAGCCCGTGTTTGTACATGCCGCTGGCGGGGGCCGCGGCCGTTGCCGGTGCTGCACCCGCCGCGGGCTGCGCCTCGCCACCGTCCGCGAGCAGCGGCGTCGGCGGCAGATTTTCAACGCTCACCACGGTGAGCGCGCGGTTGCGCTGCAACATCTGCTCGACCATGCGCGCCATGTCGCGCGGGCTCACCACGCCGCGCACCACGCCGGCGAGCGCACCCTCGCGCTCGCGCAGTTCCTGGCGCAGTTCGGCAAGGCGCTTGCGGCTGATTTCGTTCGGGTCGCGCCCGCGCTCGCTCGCGATCTTTTCGATCTGCGTCTGCACGG
The DNA here is from genome assembly GCA_964355495.1 of uncultured Acidiferrobacterales bacterium. Classification (GTDB taxonomy): domain Bacteria; phylum Pseudomonadota; class Gammaproteobacteria; order Acidiferrobacterales; family UBA6901; genus UBA6901. The sequence continues at coordinate 6,336 of CAYHES010000041.1, read as the reverse complement.
CACGGGTCTGGTCGCGCTTGGCGTTCAGCTCCTTTTCCAGGCGCGTCAGGTCACCGAACAGCGTTGGAAAAACTACGTTCGCGACGATCAGATAGATCACCGCCAGCACGCCCACGAACAGGAACGCGCGCTCGCGCAGGCTGAGCGCATCGATGCGCTCCAGAAAGCGCATGAAAGACTGGCGCAGTTTCGGATTCACTGGCCGGCCTCCTGCGTCTCGCCCGCGTCCATTTCGCCGGCGCCACCGGTTTTCACCACGAATTCCACGTACGGCGTGCTGGTGCTGCTGACCTTTTCCGGCCGGGTGATCTGAAACACCTGAAAGCGCGCCCCAGACAGGGTCTTCTCGGCAGACAGCTTTTGCAGGTAGCGCGGCACCAGTTCCGGCGTGCTGCTGCGGCCGCGCAACAGCAGTTGCTCGCCGGCACCGGTGATGGTGACGCCGGTGAGCCACAGGCCGGGCACGATCTGGCGCGCAAATGCGGCAAAATAATTCGAGTATCCCACCGAGCGCGCGAAGGCGTCCTGCTGCAACACCTCCTCGATCTGCTGGCTGGCATTGATGCGCGCTTCCAGCTCGCGCACATCCTGCTCAAGGCGCGGGTCGAGAGCCTTCACGCCCAGGGTGCGGCTGATGTCTTCGAGCTGCTTGACCGCTGCCTGCTGCGCACGCTCGGCCTGCGTGATCTGGCTGCGCAACGCGCCGACCTGCCACCAGGCAAAGGCGTACATGATGGCCGTGCCCGCGAGCAACAGGCCGCTCGCCTGCAGCATGGCGCGCGCGGAAAATTTCTTCTCCTGGCGGCGGAAGATCGGATGGTAGAGGTTGATCTGCTGGTTCACAGCGCCTTGACCTCCTGGCGCAGCGCGGCGCCAAGCGCCGTGAGGCAAGACATTTGCAATGCCGGCGGCAGCTCGCCCTGCACCTCGATCAGTTGCGCCAGCTGGATCGATTTCACCTGCGCGTTCAGATTGGCGCCGAGGTAATCGATGAACGCCACCGCCTCGAACGGCAGCGGCGCCAGCGCCAGGCTGCGGATCGGCGCCTGACGGAAGTGACTCTCGTAATAATCGAACGAGCGCTGCACCTCAAGCACCACCTGGTCGAAGTGCGCGGCACGCGTGGCTGCATCCTCAAGATCGCGCAGGGTCGTGGACAGCGAACGGCTGAGATAGAGCAGCCCCTGGCGTGTCAGGGTAATGAGTCCGCCGCGCTCAGTGAACGACAGCATGGCCACACCCTGCGTGTCCTCGGACAGCAACGCAGCCAGATTGCGCTGCGCCAGCTCGGGAATATCGATCACGTCGAGGTTCACCCCGGCGTTCTGAAGCAGATCGGCACGTTCCTGTATCGCCTGGCTGCGCGCCGCCACCACGTACATCTCGCGCGCCGCGCCCGCACCCTCCTGGCCGGGGATGTCAAACACATCGAGCGCCGTGTCGTTGATATGGAAATCGATCAGGTCCTTCACCCGCCAGCGCACCGCCTGCTTGAGTTCATCCGGCGGCACATCCGGCACTTCGGTGAGCAGCAGTTTGTAGTCGCTATCGCCCAACACCGTGGTGCAGTGCGCGCGCTTCAGCCCATGATCGCGGGCCACGGCGCCCAGCACCTTGTCGAGCGTCTGGCCGCCACCGAGCGGCCGGAAATCGTGCGCCAACAGGCGCGGCTTGCGCCCGGCCTCGCGCGCCACGCGCACCATGCACACCCCGTCCGGCGACAGACCGATGGCCGTCAGACCTGACTGGTAGTGCTTATTTTTGATGAATGAAAACAATGCCATAACCCAATAGACCGCCCCGGTATCCCTGAAGAAACCCCTGTAATCCCCGGCACAATACGATGTTTTTTAAAGCATAGCAGAAGATTTGCAAAGCAACTCCCTGTTGTCAATGCAATTTCTGCCAATATTCATTACCTGATGTTGGTTGCCCTGAATCACTTACAGCACGACTTCCAGCCAGTCGATCAGTACCACTCCCGTGACCATGCGGATGGCCAGGATCTTGGCTTCGGCATTGATGCCCGCGGCATCCGCTTGGGCATGCACTTCATAAGTCGGATTGGCGGGGCCATTGGCCGTACGCCACAGGAGACCACTGCCGAAGTCGTCGCACACAATTGAAGTCGCGGTATTGCAGAGATTCAGGCCGAACTGGCTTTGTGACTGGGTCACCCCACCCACGACCAGGCTTTCATTGTTAGCGGCAATCAGACGGGTTCCGCCGCCGGCGTTTTGATACTGGGTGCTGGCAACCACCACCTGCTCACCGGCCCCGAAAGTCGTTGCCAGGCTGCCAAGGATGGTGTCGGCCGCGCCGACCGCGGTCGATGCGCCATCGGTGACCATAGCGCTGACATTGGCATTGAGCCCCATCACCACCACCTGGCCGCTGGCATTCACATCCGCTCCGCCGACAACCGTGTTGATCCGAAGCGTATAACGCTGGTTGTTGATTCCATTTGGGTCACTCGCCACCAACAACAGGCTCGTGCTGCGATTGGCGGCATAGACCCGGCTCGCCAAAGCCCCGCCAGTGAGTTCACTGGTGAGATCGATGGCATATTCGTTCTGGGCGATGATCGTATCGGTTGCACCCACGCGCTTGAGCAACTGCACTGCACCCGCCGGGATAGTACGAATCTGCCCGGCTCCGTTATTAAGGCGGTTGTAGAGCTGCACTGTTGCCAGCAACACTCTGGCACCGGCCGGGACGGCGAACGTCTGGTTGCTGATAAGGTTAAAGCCGGCGGCGCCGATATTGAGCTGAGCGCCGGGGCGAATCGCCGAGCTCGGCGGGTTGTTGATCACAACCATTTTCACTTCGCCGGTGATACGACCATTGGTGGCACTGTTCGAGCTGGCGCGCGCATCGACGTAATAGGTCGGGTTTGCTGGCACGCCAGTCTGGCGTGCCAGCAGAAACATCATCTCACGCGGAAAATTCTGGGCACTGGGTGAGGCCCCGGGCTGCTTGGCGCCGACATTGATCTGATAACTGTTCTGGACGAGCGTTGTACCGCCACGCCGCAACCGCAGCCAGCCGCCCGCCACATAGGGAATCGGCGGATTGATGTTGGCCGGCGGGGGCGGCAACACATCGTAGGGCGTTGTAACTATATTCTGGAGCGCGACTGCGGCCACGATCACGTTCGTGCCCACAGTAAAGGTTGGCGAGATCAATGAGCCAAGGAGATATCGCGGATTGTTGGGCGTGGTAATGAACCCGGTGGCTCCGGTGCTGAGAAAATCCGAGCGCGTCGCCCCCACAACCGGCGCCACACCGGCCTCCACCACGCGCTGGCTCGCGCCGACCGTGCCGGTGGAGCGCACCAGACACTGGTTCTGGACCACCGGACGATTGTTGGCGTGGGCCGCCGCCGTAGTGCCATTTACACCGCGGCGCACACCGGTAAAGCTCGTGGCCGTGACCCCAGTGTAATCCATCTGCTCGGCATCGATGGTGATGCGACCGTGTGGTGCGTAAAAGGCAGTGTTTGTCGCCGGGATCACCACAACCGTGGCATTGATCGCGGCCGTGGTGTTGGTCGAGGCTGGTTGAAAGAGCGTGCCGGTGGTGGTGAACGTACCGTTGCCGACCGCGACATTGTTGTACGCCAGCAAATTGCAGACGGTGCCGGTGCGGAAGCCGTAAAGCGCGCGCTCAATGCCGGAATCGGCCACGAACAGCGCTTGCGCGGAATTGCTGTGGTGGGCGCCCGAAGTGGCATCACTCACGATCAACCGGCTGATCGCGACCGCCATGGCCGACACGAGCACGATCAGCGCCACGGCGATGAGTAACAGCGAACCGCGTTGTGACTTGAGGCTGCGCATCAGGGGATATTCCTCGGGTGCACGGTGGCGCGGTAGGTGTGGTTCGCGCCGCTTACGGTCACGGTGTACTGGACCGTGATGTAAGACACCAGCGTCGGGTTGTTGGTGGGGGTCACGCCGTCGTTGCGCAAATAGGTGAACCCGAGCGCCGAAATGCCATCGGCCAGCACCTGCGGGCCGGTGGTACCGCAAGCAGCGGCAAAATCGGCACTGCGCATGAGTTGGGTGCCCGCAAGGTAGAAGCACACGCTGTTGCCGCGCATGTCATTGAATCGCACTTGCCCGAGCGTGGCGATGTTGAGGTCATTGGCCGTGGCCGAACGCGCCGCACGCAGTTCGCGCGTCAGGCGCTCCACCGCCATGCGCCCGCGTGTGTCGAGCTCGGTGAGATCGCGTCCGGCAAAATAAGCAAGCATGCTGTCACCCATCATGGTCGCGCCCAGCGTCGCGATCACCCCGAGGATCACGATGGTCATGATCATTTCAATCAGCGTGAAACCTGCCGTGCTCAGCATCGAACGGCCGTTGGTTCGGCGGCCAGACATCGTGGTGTGTCCCGGGATACGCATGTCAGATATAGGCCGATACCACGGCCGTGAGCGTCACGGTGAGCGCATCGGGGCCAACCACTGTCACGGTGATCACTGCGTAATTCACCGGATCTCCCAGAACCCAACCGATGACGCGGGTAGGTGCCGGCACAAAACTGTAACCCGCCGGTGGCGTACAAGCCGGCCCGGGACCTGGATTGCAGGGGTCGAAGTTTGCGGCGGCAACGAAGGCGGCAAACCCGAGGCGCCGTTTCTGCTCGAGGATCAGCTCCATGCGCTCCTGCGCAATCTGGGTCGCCTGGGTAAGCCGTCCCGGTTCGGCACCGCCGCGCATGCTGCTCGAAAACACCCCGGCGAGACCGACCGCGAGAATGCCGGACACGACAATGAAAATGATGAGTTCGATGAGCGTGAAGCCGGACATGCGCCGGGCGAAACGCTTCGCCCCTCTCCCATCGATGGGGGATTGGAATGCACCATGTGCATATCCTGAATTCATTGCACCCTCGCCCGCCCGGTCTGGGGCGTGACGCGCACGGTCCTGCTTTCTCCAGCACCGTTCAGGGTGATGACCGCCTCGGCCGCGAGCGGTGTTGCGGCGGCGGCATCGGTAAACGGCTGGCCGAGGGTGTTGAACACCAGCAATGCGGTGGTGATAGGGGCATGTGTAATGCCGGCCGCCAGCGGCACCGGATTGGCGGCATCGGGCATGACCACCGCTCCGATACAGGTATTGCCACTGCTGACCTGATAATTTACGGCCGTGAAAGCGATGCAGTGGCGCTGCGCACTGGTCTGCGCGAGCGACTGCACATAGCGGATATCGGCAACCAGCTGGTCGGCCTGGGCGCCGAGGTTGATGGACAGATTGGGCATGCGGCCGAGCGCCGCAAACGCGAGAATCGAGATGAGCGTGATCATCACGATGAGCTCGACCAGCGTGAAGCCGCGCTTTGCGACCGGGTGCGCGGGCGACGTAACAAGGGGCGCACCGGGCGCCCCTTGTTGGCTGATTTTCAACCCACTTACGGACAACCCTGCATCCTCAGGTACAGTTGGCCTGAGTGCCATTAAATGCAATTGTTGGTGCATTATTGGCGGCAGGCGATGTATAGGAAATACGGCAGAGTGTCGGGTCAGCGGCGCCGTTGATATCGATGGTGATCGTGGACCCGGCCGCGGCACCACCGGCCGAGATAGCCACATTGTCAGTTCCCGCAACAAGCTGGGCGGCGGCAATGATGCCGGCGGCATCCGCAGTCGGATAACCACTCACAAGCGTTACGTTAGTGCCTTCCATGCCAATCGGGCCAACCTGGGTGCTCCTGGCCAGCGCCGCGGCGTGGGCAATGGCGGCGGCCGAGCGCACGCTGCCGAAGATCGCCTGGCCTTTGGCCAGACGGGCGTCGCCTTGCAGGCCGACGAAGCGCGGCATGGCGGTGGCGGCCAGAATGCCGAGGATCACGATCACGACAACGAGCTCAATCAGGGTAAAACCGGTCTGCTTGTTCATGGCTGCTCCTTCATCTCTCTGTTGCAATTGTAGAAAACCCATACTGCCTAGTTTTTCCACCGGTATGGCGTCAGTACCACCAGCCGCACTCCGGTGATGTAATCCCGCCCCGCATCGAAGCGGCCGTTGCGGTTACGATCTTCGAAACTCAATCGCACCCGGAACCGCACCTCCGGCTGACCGCCCGGGCCCTCGAAATAAGCCTCGTTCTTCACCCGGTAAATCAGGGTTCCGTCGGACCGGAACACCCAGCTGCCGGGCTCCGTCACACCGGCCGATTCACCCTGATAATTCCCAGGTGTTTCGGCCAGCAAGTTCATGGGGTTGCTGCCTTCCAGCGCCCGAACTCCAGCGGTATCGCCTCGGACATAAAGTTCCGCAACCTTCATGCCAAGGGCGCTACGCAGATTGCCGACCACCGTATCCATGGCTG
>CAYHES010000040.1:0-18053 GCA_964355495.1 uncultured Acidiferrobacterales bacterium | reverse complement strand
AATGTAAGGAGTGTGCGCGCAAGCGCGCCACGGCTCGCCCCCTTCTCCCTCCGGGAGAAGGGATAGGGATGAGAGGCGGGAGAGGGGATTTCGAGGACATCTGGTGGAACCCTCGACCGCCGCTCCCGACAACTGCTCCATGCGTTGTTCTACCTCCCCACATCCATGTGGGTCGCCGGCGCGGTTCTACCTCCTGCATCCATGCAGTCGTCTCCCAGGCCTCTCCCGCTGGTGCGGGAGAGGGGATTTCGAGGACGTCTGGTGGAACCCTCGACCGCCGCTCCCGGCGCGGTTCTACCTCCTGCATCCATGCAGTCGTCTCCCAGGCCTCTCCCGCTGGTGCGGGAGAGGGGATTTCGAGGACGTCTGGTGGAACCCTCTCCCAGACCTCTCCCGCTGGTGCGGGAGAGGGGATTTCGAGGACGTCTATTTTATGATGGCGCGCGCCGCCGCTTCGGCCACTTTCATGCCGTCCACCGCTGCGGACAGAATGCCGCCGGCGAAACCGGCGCCCTCGCCGGCCGGGTACAGCCCCTTGGTATTCAGGCTCTCGAAGCTGTGTTCGTCGCGCGGGATGCGGATCGGCGAGGAGGTGCGTGTCTCGACACCGGTGAGCACGGCGTCCGGCATGGCGAAGCCCCTGATGGTCCGGTCAAATTTTGGCAGCGCCTCGCGAATCGCGCTGATCGCGTAGTCCGGGAGACTCGCGTCCAGATTTGTCCAGGTAACACCGGGGGTGTAGGACGGCAGCACCGTGCCCGGCCCGGTGGACGGACGCACCGCCAGGAAGTCGCCCACAAGCTGCGCCGGTGCATTGTAGTTGCCGCCGCCGAGCACGAAGGCGCGCGCTTCCAGCTCGCGTTGCAGGACAATGCCGGCGAGCGGATGCTCGCTGCCGAAGTCCGCCGGCGTGATACCGACCACGATGCCGGCATTGGCGTTATGGTCGGCGCGCGAGTAGTGACTCATGCCATTCGTGACCACGCACCCGATTTCCGAGGTCGCTGCCACTACCTGGCCGCCCGGGCACATGCAGAAGCTGTACACCGAGCGGCCGTTCTGGCAGTGCTGCACCAGTTTGTAGTCGGCCGCGCCGAGCCGCGGATTGCCGGCATAGCGTCCGAGACGCGCGACGTCGATGAGATGCTGCGGGTGCTCGATGCGAAAGCCGATCGAGAACGGCTTGGCGTCGATGCGCACGCCCTTGCTGTACAGCATCTCGAACGTGTCGCGCGCACTGTGGCCGACCGCGAGCACGACGTGTTCCGTGTCGATCTGCTCGCCGCTGGCCAGCACGACGCCACGCACGCTGTTGTTTTCGACAAGGACATCCGCGACCTGCGCCTCGAAGCGGAACTCGCCGCCGGCCGCGATGATCTGGTGGCGCAGGTTCTCCACTACCTTCACCAGCCGCAGCGTGCCGATGTGCGGCTTGCTGATGTACAGAATCTCCTCGGGCGCACCGCAGTCCACGAAGTCCTGGAGGATGCGGCGGATGTGATGCCCGCGGTCCTTGATGCCGGAGTACAGTTTGCCGTCCGAAAAGGTACCGGCCCCGCCCTCGCCGAACTGCACGTTCGACACCGGATTGAAGCGGCGCTCGCGCCAGAAGCCCCACACGTCTTGCGTGCGCTCACGCACGCTGCGACCGCGTTCCAGAATCAGCGGTTTCAGGCCCATGCGCGCGAGCGACAGGCCGGCAAACACACCGCACGGCCCGCTGCCGATCACCACCGGGCGCGTGGCGGGCGGCGTGGCGGCCCTTCGACCAGGCTCAGGACAGGCGTGCACCGGGTAGCGATAGGTTTCATCCGGCGCCGGACCGATGTGCGGGCTGCCGTGGAATTTCTTCAGCAACGCGCCTTCGTCGCGCACCTCGACATCGAGCGTGTACACCAGGGCGATGGTGCCCGGCTTGCGCGCGTCATGGCCACGCCGGCGCACGCGATATGCGAGCAGATCCGTGTCCGCAATGCCCAGGGTGCGCAGGATCAGCGCGCGCAGGGCCTCGGCGGCGTGATCGAGGGGAAGTTTGATTTCGGTGAGTCGCAGCATGCCGCCAGTCCGATGGAATGGCGATTATGCAGCAAGCGCGCGCAAAAGATCAGCCTTCGGACAGCAGGTAAGCCAGTAACTCGATGGTCTTGTTGGTTATATTATTTTTGGCCGCAGATGAACACAGATAAACGCATATGGGGATGATTTGTTATCACATTTCTGTTTTTAATCTGAGCCCATCTGCGTCCATCTGTGGCTGAAATTATTATGCAAATATTGCTCAACAGAATCGACCAGGATCAGTGGCGAGCCTGCTGTCCCAGCCCATCAACAAGCTCGTTGACCGTCTCCGGCTCCATATCGAAACCGATATCGAGCCCCGGATTGAGGGCGATGCCGAAGTCGCGGCCCATCTTCTCCAGCACCCAGGTGAATTCGGTGAGAATACCGCCGCCGAAGCCGGAATAATCGCGGATGAACGCCTTGGCGCGCTCCGGGCTCGAGAACAGCACCAGGATCGGCGTGCCATCCTCGGCATTGAGCACCAGCGGCTGGGCGCGCGTCGAGCGCTGGATGTTGAGCAGCGACGGCTTTTCGTCCTGCACCGGCATGAACACCTGCGAGTTCATGAGAATGTTCAGCAGGTCATCGCTGCTGATTTCTTCGTGCTGGGCGGCCAGCAGGCTCTTCTCCAGCTCGTTGCGGGGCTCAAAATCTTCGCTCATGTGCGGCTTCCGGGTTGGTCAGCGGGCCATGCTCGGCGATTCCCCGGGCGATTTCAACCGCTCCGGTCATGCGGCATTGCGCCGGCTTGGGCCGGAGAATCCTGGACCATCGGTACCTTTCCAGGTGCGCTGTGCATGGGCTCCGGTCCATCTGGGGCGCACGCAGCGTTCACGAACACCCAGCGCGGCACTCATGCCACCCGCAAAGACGGGCACTTGGCGGGTGCCCCAGAGGCCGCTTGTCATGAAAATCATCCCTTTCGTTACCCAGCCGCAAAAAAACGGTTGCAATAACCCACCGAATTGGTGGATTCTACGACTGTACTAAACCTGACAAGGAGTACATATGGACGTGGGAACAATTGGCTGGATTGCACTCGGATGGTTCGCCGTGGCACTGGTTATTTCATTGGCCCTCGGTGGCTTTCTGCGCAAAGTCAACGAAACCCCGGGCGAAGAGGACCTCGCCGTGGCCGCTTCCAGGCAAAAGGTGATGCGCTACATGCGTGGCCGCAAGCCCACAAACGCTCGCGCCAACGCCGTGGCCCCTCGGGTTCGCGAGCTGGGCAAGCGCACTACCGGCTGAGGCCGTCGCGCTGCGCTCAGTGGCTCGTCCCTGACGAGCGGGTGATCTTGTTGTAAACGTTGTACTTGCCGGATGGCTTTTTCATCGGCAGGCGCTTTAGCTCCTTGAAGGTCGTGGCGTCGTACACGACCAGCGCCCCGTCCATTTCCCAAACACTCACCAGCGCATGTTTGCCGTCGCGCGTGAACTCGGTGTGCGCCGCGGTCTTGCCGGGCGCGGGGATCAGGGTCTTCACCACCGTAAGCTTCTGTTTATCAATTATCTGAATCTCGTCCTTGCGCGGGCTCATCATGGCATCCACCCAGGCGTAGGCTGTGTTCTCGTGCGAACGCATGAAGAAACCGGGGCCGGCGGTGTCGATGCGCTTGATGGTCTTCCAGGACTGCATGTCGATGATGCTGACCACGCCTTCTTTCAGGTTCGGTGTCGCCAGCACCGGCGTGCCCTGATAGTCCCAACTGATGCCGCTGCCGAGATGCGGCAGGCCCGGCAGCTCCACGTCGGCGATCTTGCGCCCGACCAGCAGGTTCACCACCTGGCCGTTCTTGCCATTCCTGGCCGCGCCGATCAGGTGGTTGTAGGGCGGGTCGAAGAAGAAGTCGTCAAGATAGTCATCCAGCTTGATGCGCCGCACCGGAAACAGTCCGGTTGCGGCGATGCCCTCGCCCATCTGGTAGTCGTGCACATAGCCTGGGTAGATCGGCTCGTGCTTCGGATCGTAGGGGATTTCCCACACCTCGGGGATATCCTTGAGCGCGGCGATGAAACTCTTGCGCGGGCCGGCGTCGTACACCGCCGACACGCGCGAGGACTTGCCGGCGTCGTCCTGCACGGCGATGACCTTGAGTGGCGTGAGATCCTTCGCATCCAGCACCACCAGCGAGTGCGGCAGATAATTGCCGACCATTACGAAGCGCCCGTCACCCGATACCGCCAGGTTGCGGGTGTTGATGCCGGCGCGAATCTCGGCGATGTATTTCAGGTTGTAGATGTCGAACTTCGAGACCCAGCCATCGCGCGAGGCAAAATACACATAACGCCCGTCCGGTGAGTACTTCGGCCCGCCGTGCAGCGCGAAGCGTGTCGGGAAGCGCTTGATCGCTTCGAAGCGATCGCCATCCAGCAGCGTGGCATGGTGATCGCCGAGCTCGACCACAATGAACAGATTGAGTGGGTCCTTGACCTTGAACACCGGCTTGTCGGCGAGATGCTCGCCCGGGTTCACGTGCAGCACCCGCGAGGCGCGCATCTGCTCGACATCCCAGCGCGGCACCTGCGCCAGCGGCGTGTAGATCAATTCCGCAAGCTGCTTGATCTGCACTTCCGACAACTTGTCCCTGAAACCCGGCATCTGCGTGGCTACCCGCCCGTTGCGGATCACGCCCAGCGCCTCGTCGCGTTTCAGCCGTCCGAGGTTCTCCGGCAACAGCGCCGGGCCCATGGCACCGAGACGGTCGGCGCTGTGGCACTGCGCGCAGTGCTCGGTGTAAAGACTGGCAACGGAGGGTGCCTCGGCCGCCAGGGCGCGAATCGTGGGCAAGGCAAAGAGTGAGGCGACAAGAATCCGGGAACAGGGTTTTGAAATCATGGTGGCATTCGTAAATTATCACAAAGCACAGTTGGGGTTCGCTACGCTCACCCCATCAACCTACGCCCGCGCGATGGGGATACGGCTGTAAGGGCGGTTCATCAGGCGCTCGCCCTGCCCGGCAACACCGATCTCTTCGTCGGCCAGATAGCAGGCCGGATCTTCCGCCCACGGGTCGTTGGTAAGCTGGTGCGCGCGCACGCGCGTGTTGCCGCCGCAAATGTCGAAGTAGTGGCACGCGCCGCAGCGTCCCTTGATCTGCCTGGGGCTCGCCTTGAGGCCGGCCATGAGCGGGTCGGCGGTGTCGGGCCAGATCTGCGAGAACGGCCGTTGCTTCACATTGCCGAGGCTGTAATGCCACCAGAAGGTATCCGGGTGGACCTGGCCGAGGTTGTCGATGTTGGCAATGTTCACGCCCGAGGAGTTGCCGCCCCACTGCGCAAGCTTGGCGCGCAGATGTGCTTCGTGCTGCGGGAAATGCTTGCGCACCCAAAACAACAGATAGACGCCGTCGGCATCGTTGTTGCCGGTGACAAACTCTTTATGCAGTCCGCGTTGCGTGTAATCCCAGCAGCGGTCAAACAGCAGGTCCATCGCCCAGCGCGTGGTCTTGAGAATCACATCGTCCTTGCGGTTGATGTTGCCACGTCCCGCATAGTTGAGATGCGAGAGATAGAACTTGTCGATGCCCTCGGTCTCCATGAGATCCAGCAATTCAGGCAACTCATGCGCGTTGTCCTGAGTCATGGTGAAACGCATGCCGACCTTGATGCCGCGTGCATGACACAGGCGGATGGCCTTCATCGAGGCATCGTAGGCGCCGTCCAGGCGACGGAAACGGTCGTGGGTTTCCTGGATGCCGTCGATGCTGATGCCGACGTAGTCGTAGCCGATGCCGGCAATGCGGTCGATCATGCCTTCGTCGATGAGCGTGCCGTTGGTGGACAGGCCGACGTAGAAGCCCATGGCCTTGGCGCGGCGCGAGATGTCGAAGATATCGGGCCGCAGCAGCGGCTCGCCGCCGGACAGAATCAGCACCGGCACCTTGAAGCCTTTGAGGTCGTCCATAACCCTGTAGACTTCAGCGGTAGACAGCTCACCGGGGAAGTCGGTGTCGGCCGAGATCGAGTAGCAGTGCTTGCAGGCCAGGTTACAGCGCCGGATCAAATTCCAGATCACCACCGGGCCGGGCGGATTGCGCTTCGGCCCGAGCGGTGTCGGGTTGCCGATCTCTTGCATGTACTGGCTGATGCGGAACATTTTTAACCTCCAGTTTTGAGTGTTGAGTTGCAAGTTTTTAGTTAAGGGTGCGCGAAGCGCGCATTAACTAATCACTCAACACTTAAAACTAAACACTGATTCTTAACCCAGTTTTTTTCAGGATACGCGTACTGTACAGCACCGTGTGGCCGCGGTCCGCGGTCCCGAGCAGGTCGGCGATGGCGCGAACCTTGGCTTCGACTTCGTCGCGGTCGCGGCCATGCACCATGGCGAACAGGTTGTACGGCCAGGCCGGCGGATGCCGGGGGCGATGATAACAGTGGCTGACGGCATCGAGCGCGCCGATCTTTTCGCCCAGTTCGCGCACGCGTTCGTCCGGCACGTCCCACACCGACATGCCGTTCGCCTTGTAGCCGAGCGCGTAGTGATTCGGCACCGCGCCGATGCGACGGATAATACCGCTCTCCAGCATGCGCCGCAGGCGCCGCATGACTTCTTCCGCCGCCACGCCCAGCTGGGCGGCGATGGCGTGATAGGGGCGCGCCACGCGCGGCAGACCGGACTGGGTGGCCACGATGATCTGGCGGTCGATTGCATCCAGCGGCGGCGCGCTGCTGTCCGGACGCATGGCGGTGGCGGGACGCGGCGTCATGCCTCGAACCTCAGGCCGACGAAGAACTCCTCGCGCTTCGGCATATTGTGCACCGGGTAACCGGTATCGCGCTCGATCGCGGCAATCACCTGGTCGATGCGATCCGGGGTTTCGGTCGCCAGCACGAACCACATGTTGAGGGCATGCTCGCGCGCGTAGTTGTGCGCGACTTCCGGAAAGGCGTTGACCATCGCCGCCACGCGTTCGAAGTCTTGCGGCGGAATCTGCATGGCCGCGAGGGTCAAGCCGCCGCCGAGACGCTCGGCGTGGTACATCGGCCCGAAGCGCGACAGTGTGCCGTTCTCCAGCAGGGCATCGAGCCGGCGCAGCAATTCTTCCGCGCTTGTGCCGAGCTGGCTGGCGACCTCGCGGTACGGCTCGTCGCAGACCGGAAAGCCGCCTTGCAGGTTGTTGATGATGGCACGATCCAGGGCATCGCCGATGGGAGACGTAATAGGCGGGACGTCAGGGACTCGTGTCCGAGGGCCGCGGGCCAGGGATGGACCGTCTGCGGTTTCCATGACTCAGGCCTCGCCCGCCGAGCCCATGGCCTGTGGTTCGGCAAAGTACACGGCGCCACGTTGCTTGAAACGCCGGCGGCTGAACAGCACCTCGTGCGGCAGGCTTTGCAAGCCGCAGCGGTTCACCGTCCACTCAAGGTTCGACAACACGTCCTCACGGGTCTTGCCATGAATCATGCAATACAGGTTGTAGCGCCACTGCGGCAGGTGGCGCGGGCGGCGGTAACAGAGCGTGATGAAATCGAACCCGGCGAGACAGCGTCCCAGCTCGCGCACCTGCGCATCCGGCACGTCCCACACCACCATGGCGTTGGCGCCGTAGCCGACCTCGTGATGCCGCACCACCACGCCGAAGCGGCGAATCACTCCGCGCGCCTGCAGCTGTTGCAGACGCGCCATGACCTCGGCCTCGCTCAGGCCCAATCGCGCGCCGATCTCGGCATACGGGCGCGGCACCAGCGGCAGGCCGCTCTGGATAGCCGCCAACACACGTCGGTCGTTTTCGTCGATCCCGATTACCACGCTCGACGACACCGGCTTGGCCACAGCCAGGTCCAAATCAGAAGCCCTACTCGCTGCGCTCGTCGCCGATTGGATCGAGGCGAGGGCCGCGGGACAGGGATGTCCCGTTTGCGGATTTCGTCTTGTCATATTTTTAGATCAAACCCCAAGTCGATGTGATAATCCTCAAGCAGCGGGAACGGCAGAACTTCGTAACCGCTGCGTGAAGCAACATCGTCCAGCACCTGCTGCAGACGCGCATTGTCGGGCGCGGTGACCACGAACCAGAGGTTCAACGAGTGTTCGCGCTCGTAGTTGTGATTGACCTCCGCATAAGCGCTCACCAACGCCGCCACCGTCTCCAGCTCGGCGTTCGGCACGGCCATGGCGGCGAGCGTGCTCACTCCCACGGTGTTGGGACGCAGCACGGCGCCGACGCGCGACACCGCGCCCTGCTGCTGGAGACGTGTCAGCGCTGCCAGCACCTCGGCCTCGCTCACGCCCAGCTTGTGTGCGATATCGGCGTAGGGTGTTGGCGACAAGGGGAAGTCATGCTGAAAGTCATTCAGCAGGCGGCGTTCCAGGTCATTTAGCACCGCTTCGTTCGATTGCATACCAGTCCTGTCGCCTTGTGGCTTCGTCTCTTGTCGATCGGTGGGTTACGGCGCACCCTCACCCCTTGCCCTCTCCCGCTTGCGCGGGAGAGGGGGAGTTGGCGATACGGCGATCCAAATATGGGCGCCTAACCCACCCTACATATAATAGTCACTGTCCGATGCGGTGCGCGCGTGGCGTGAAGAAAATGCCGCTCGGGTTCTGCGCCGGTAGTGTCGCGATTTTCGCAAAGGTCCCGGTGTCGTACACATCCACGCGATTGTCGTCGCGCACCGAGATCCAGACGTTCTCGCCGCGCGGGGTGAACTCCAGGTGCAATACCGCCTTGCCGGGTGTTAACGTCTGCACAATCTTCCCGGTCAAGGTGTCGATCACCTGCAGCGTGTCATTGTGCGGCGGCGCAAAATTGACCCAGACCTGGCGACCGTCCGGACGCGCCACGACAAACACCGGCTGGCCGGCAACCGCCACGCGCCCGGTCTCTTTCCAGGAACGCCGGTCGATGACCAGCACTTCGTGCCGGCCGACGGCGGGCACATAGGCGCGATCGCCGGCCAGTGCCCAGTAATCCATGTGCGGCATCTTGTACACTGGCAGCGGCTGCTCGCCGCGTCCGTAACCTTGCAGCACACGCCGCACGCCCTGCTCCGGCTGCCACAGGTCGAGCAGCGCCAAACCGTCTTCGCCGAACAGTCCGGCGATGTAATAGCGTCCGTCCGGAGTCACCGTGCCATCGTACGGCTGCTTGCCGATGTTCAGGAATTTCTGCACCGCCGGTTTCTTTGGATCATGCAGATCAGCGATCCAGATTTCACCGGCGTCGTACAGCGAAAACACGAAGCGGTTGCCGGGGGCATCGACCAGCCCCACGACCTTGGAACGCTGGCCGTTGCCGTAGACCGCCGGAATATCGGCGAGCGCTTCCAGCGTTGCGGCATCGAACACCTTCACGCCGCCCGGCGTGTAGTTCGACACCGCGATCAGCTTTCCGTCCTGCGAGATCGCCCCGCCGATGGCATTACCGGCCTGCAGCACACGCTTGTCAATGCGCCGGCACAGCAGGTCCACCTTGGTGAGACCACCGTCGCGTCCAAACACATAGGCGTAGCGCGCATCGCGCGAGTACACCACCGAGGCATGCGACAAATCGCCCAGGCCGGCAATCGTGGCCAGGGAACGCGGCTGGCTGGTGTTCACCACCTGCACGCGCCCGGCGGCACGCTCAATGACCAGCCCAAGGTCACCAGTGCCGCGTGGCGTGGCACAGCCCGCCACCCACAGCAGCAGACAACCGGCCAGAGCGGCCGGAACACGCTGATGGCTGCGTTGAGCAATCACAGCGCCTTGCCCTCCAGAAGCTGTTGCACCAACCATGCGGCCTCGGCCTCGCTCATGAACGGCTGCCACGGCGCCATCGGCGTGCCCGGACGACCTTGCAAAATGACCGCACGCAACATCTCCGGCGACTTGCCGGCCAGCGCCGCGCGCGTGAGTGCCGGCCCGAGCCCGCCTTGCAGCGTGAGGCCGTGACAGGAGCCGCAATCCTGCGCGAGCAGATGCCGCAGCGCCTGCTGACGCGCGGCCGGGAGTTCGGCCAGCACAACCACCGGCAAGAAACCTGCTATCAGCCACGCGCATAGTCCAAGCCTGATCTGCATGTCATCTATCGTAGCAGTACAGTGCGATAGCGTGGAAAAGAACGGGGCGGTTTCAGGCCGCCCCGTCAATGTCACACCGGAGGATAAACCTCAGTACACATCGTGCTGCGTGTTGTACATGTTGAACTTGCCGGTCGGCGTGACCAGGCGCTTGTCCTTGATCACGGCCTTGAGCTTGCGGGTCTTGTCGTCGATCACCACGATCGCCGACTCCTGGGTCTTGCCGTTCCACACCGAGAACCAGACCTCGTCGCCGGCCTTGTTGTACTCCGGCTGCACGACGCGCTTCGCCCCTTCGCCCAGCTTGGCCAGCTCGGCGATCTTCACCACCTCAAACGGCTTGTCGAGTTTGTTGATGTCGAACACCGCGACCGACTGGCTGACGGCGGCATCCGGGTTGAGCGGCGTATCCACCCACAGGTTCTTCGACTTCGGATGGGTCTTGATGAACAACGAGCCGCCACCCTGGGCCTTGAGCGTGCGCACCACCTTCCAGGCGTTGGCCTTGTGCTTCTCCGGGTCGGTGCCGATCAACACCACGGTCTCGTCACCGAGATGGCTGGTGGCCCACACCGGCCCGAACTTCGGATCGTCGATGTTCGCGCCGCGGCCGGGATGCGGAATCTTGCCCACGCCGTCCTTCACCAGCTTCACCAGCTTGTCTTCCTTGGCATCCACCACCGCGATGGTATTGCGCTGGTTGGCCGC
This sequence comes from uncultured Acidiferrobacterales bacterium, assembly GCA_964355495.1. Lineage (GTDB taxonomy): Bacteria > Pseudomonadota > Gammaproteobacteria > Acidiferrobacterales > UBA6901 > UBA6901. Next base: position 7,280 of record CAYHES010000040.1, on the reverse strand, counting down.
CACCATGAAGTAGCGCTTGGTCGAATCCCAACCGCCGTCATGCAGGAAGCGCTCGGTGCCGATGCTGGTTATCTTGAGGTTGTTGATGTCGGAGTAATCCACCATCAGGGTCTGGCCGGTTTCCTTCACGTTCACCACGAACTCGGGCTTGAAGTGCGAGGCCACGATCGCTGCCACGCGCGGCTCGGGGTGATACTCCTGCGTGTCCACGGTGTAGCCACGGGTGGCGACGATCTTGAGCGGTTCGAGCGTGTCGCCGTTCATGATCGTGAACTGCGGCGGCCAGTAGGTGCCGGCGATCGCGTACTTGTCCTCGTAACCCTTGTACTTGGAGGTGTCCACCGAGCGTGCTTCGAGCCCGGTCTTGATCACCGCGACGTTGTCCGGCTTCTTCATCCACAGGTCGATCAGGTTGACCTGGGCATCGCGGCCGATCACGTACAGATAGCGTCCCGAGTGCGACATGCGCGAGATGTGCACCGCGTAGCCGGTCTTGACGATGGTGATGATCTTCTTGGAGTCGCCGTCGATCAGCGCCACTTCGCCGCTGTCGCGCAAGGTCACCGAGAACAGGTTGCTCAGGTCGTAGCTGTTCTCCTGCTTCTTCGGCCGCTTGTTGGGCGGCACCAGCAGCTTCCAGCTGGCCTTCATTTCCTTCATGCCCCATTCCGGCGGCTGCGGCGGTTCATGCTGCAGGAACTTGGCCATCAGCTCGACGTCGTTCGCCGAGAGCTCGCCGCCGGTGCCGAAGTTCGGCATGCCCGCGGGCGAACCATAGTTGATGAACACCTTGAGATAATCTGTGCCTTTGCCGAGGGTGATGTCGGGCGTGAGCGGCTTGCCGGTCGCGCCCTTGCGCAGCACGCCGTGGCAGCCGGCGCAGCGCTCAAAGAAAATCTGCTTGGCGCGGGTGAACTCCGCGGTGGTCAGCGGCGGCGCCTTCGGGCCCAGCGTCTCCTTGGCCTCTTCCGGCTTGATCGGCACCGGCGCGCCCTTGTAGCGCATCTCGGTTTCCGGCGTACCCGGGTGGCCGGAGGGCTTCTCCGCCGCGAATGCGGTGCTCATGGCCAGCGGCAGTGCCGTGAGTATGGCAAAGCCGGCGACCAATATGGTCTGCTTGTGTTTCATGGTTACTCCCCTTGTCGTGTCAAGTTGGAATTCCGGATAACGGCGATCAGTTTACGTTCGAGAACGCGCCAGTCCTTGATGTGAGTCAAATCCCCCTAGTCCCGGTAAGAGAAATACCCGATCGCTTTACGAGGACTTGTCCGGTTTGTGCCGGCATTCGTCGCAATTGCCCGGACAGGCGTCGCCGCGCGCATCGCTGCGCGCGCCGACATCGTCGAGCCCCGAAGGACCAAGCGCCGACTCCATGCCGCGCACCATCTCGCGCGCACGCACGCTCTTCTCGCGGCGCTTGCGCCGATCCACCTCTGGCGGGCATTTTTGATCGTTCCAGTAGGTTACCTGGCAATCAAGGCAATAGTGACATTCGTTGGCATTGATCTCGCCGTTCTTGCGGATCGCCTGCACCTCGCACTCCGCGGCGCACACCTGGCAGGGCCGGCCGCACTCGCGATGCCGGCGCAGCCAGTCGAAGATGCGAAACTTGGCGGGAATGGTGAGCGCCGCACCCAGTGGACACAGATACTTGCAGTAGAACTTGCGGTTGAAGGCGGAGAAGGCGACCAGGCCGCCGGCGTAGAGCAGAAAGCCCCAGTCGCGCGCGAAGCGCAGGGTGATGGCGGTCTTGAACGGCTCGACCTCGGCGCGCAGCTCGGCCTCGGTGAGCGATTGCAGTGACACGCCGAACAGGATCAGCAGGATGATGTACTTCACCGCCCACAGCCGCTCGTGCATTATCTGCGGCATCTCGAAGAACGGGAGTTTCAGGCGGCGCGCGAACTGGAAGGCGAACTCCTGCAGCGCCCCGAACGGGCACAGCCAGCCGCAGTATACACCCCGCCCCCAGAGCAGGAGCGTGGCGGCCACGAACGACCAGAGAATGAATATCATCGGGTCGATCAGGAAGCTCTCCCACTGGAAACCGCGCATCGCCGCCTGGCTGAAGGTCAGCACGTTCACCACCGACAACTGCGCCAGCCCGTACCAGCCGATGAACACCAGCGTGTACACCAGAAAACCGTCGCGCAGATAGAGCAGCAGCTTCGGGTGGCGCGCGAGCCAGTCCTGGAACACCAGGATCAGCGTGAGCAACACGAGCCCGGCACCGAGCACTCCGATATCGAGCTTGCGGTTGCGCCAGGCGTCCACCCAGATCGGTTCCTCGGCCGGCGTTTCGACAATGTTGGATGTGCGTGCGGCACTGGGTCCGGCCGCACGCGACGCCGCGGGCCTGGCGTGCGGCGCCGTGGCAACCGGCGCGCGCGCGCCGCCCGACGGAGCGGACCTGAGGCCGCGCGCCGCCGCGACCTTGCGCACCGACTGCATGATGCTGGCGTTCTCCACCATCATGGTGATGGTCGCGCCGGAAATGGCATCGATGGTCACGTAGCCTTCGCGCGTGCCGCCGATGGCGATCTTGTCGAACACCGACTTGCCCACGTACTGGCGCGCAAAGCGCTGCAGGCGCTCGTTGGAGATGCCGATCACCAGGATCGGCTCCTCATGGTGCACAATCTCGATGCCGGTGATGCGGCCGCTGAGGTCGAAACCGACCAGGGTATTGATCGGCCGGCCGGAGTACGCCGGTATCTGCACGACATCCATGCTGAGGAAGGCGTAGCCGAGCAGCGTCTTGCCGCGGTACACGGGTGCGGCCGGCGGGTCGCCCTCGAGCGCGCCGAAGCCCGTGGCCTCGGGAAAGAAGCCGCGCACCTGTGGATAGCGCTCGTCGATACCGGCGGCGCACGCGATCCCCGCCACCAGCAGGCACAAGACACCCGCGCCCAGTCGGCCGAGCGATCTCAGGATGAGCACAAGGCGCTTCGGGCCGCGCGGCCGGCGGATAGAGAATTCATGATATTTTCAAGTATAGGCATCGGTACGACCGCTTTGACCCCGGTCAATTACGCCGGCACCGCCAAACCGGTATAAACAGCATAGGCAACCGCCCGCAGGAGTTCCATGGAAGCCATTTATTTTACCCTGGTGGCCATCGGCCTGTATTTCTTCGCCGACTGGCTGCTTAACCGCATCGAGCGCGCCCGCGGGGCACGCTTCGATAACCGCTCGCTCATCTTCTTCGCGATCATCCTGCTGCTCGCACTGGTGTCGTTCCAGCTCATGCAGCTGCTGTTGAAACCCGGCTGAGGACGATCTCACCACTCCCACGGCTCGTGGTACCTGTGCGATCACCTTCAAAGTTGATCTGCCACCTCGGTTATTATTAGGCCCGCATTTCAATTTGAATTCGCGCGTTGTAGAGAGTAGCAGATTGACCGGCCCTGGCCAGAGGGCGGAATTTGTCCGGCCCCTCTGCGCGTGACGGATCAGGCCAAACTACGAATCCATTCGCGACGCACAGGGATGTGCGAGTGCCGCGCGAGGACAGGAGCCCGCAGCGGCTTGACCCGACAATTCGTACATCCCTGTACATAAAAAACGGGGAGGCGCAACCTGCCCCTCCCCGTTCTCACTTGCCTGCCCGGCTTTTCCGCTTAAAAGCGGATATGCGTCGAGGCGTTCAGGCTGGCGCGCGCACCACGCCAGTTGTCGATGTGGAACTTGGTGAACGGCAGCTCGGTGAGCTCGAAGAAGCGCGGCCAGCCGATGCGTTCCACCCAGTCGCCGACGCGCTCCCAGTCCTTGGCGTCCTGCTTGTAGACGCGCAGGATTTTCTTGACGATGGTATTCACTTCCGGCCAGCGCGGCGGGTTGTTCGGTATGCCAGCGGCCACGAGCTTGTGGAACATCGGCTTGGAACGGGCGTTGGAGTTCTTGCCACCGACCCAGATGGCGAGCTTGGAGTGATCCGGATCGTTGATCTGCATGGGCGGGCAGGGCGGGAAGCAGGCGCCGCAGCAGATGCACTTCTTTTCATCCACTTCCAGCGACGGCTTGCCGTTCACCATCGCCGGGCGGATGGCCGCCACCGGGCAGCGTGCCACGACCGACGGGCGTTCGCACACGTTGGCGACGAGATCATGGTTGATCTTGGGCGGCTTGGTGTGCTGGATGTTGATGGCGATATCCGCCTGGCCGCCGCAGTTGATCTGGCAGCAGGAAGTCGAGATCTTGACGCGGTTCGGCATGTCTTCCTTGATAAACTCCGCGTGCAGCTCGTCCATCAGCGACTTCACCACACCCGAGGCGTCGGATGCCGGGATGTCACAGTGCAGCCAGCCCTGGGTGTGCGCGATCATGGACACCGAGTTGCCGGTGCCGCCGACCGGGAAGCCTTCCTTCGCGAGCGCCTCGATCAGCGGCTTGACCTTTTTCTCGTCGCTCACCATGAATTCGATGTTCGAGCGGATGGTGAAACGCACGAAGCCTTCGGCGTACTTGTCGGCGATGTCGCACAGCTTGCGGATGGTGTGCACGTCCATCTGCCGCTGGGTGCCGGCCTTGACCGTCCACACCTCATCACCGCTCCGGGCGACGTGGTGCAGCACGCCCGGGCGCGGGCGCTCATGCCACGCCCACTGGCCGTAGTTTTTCATGAGCAGCGGGTGCATGAACTGGAAGTGGTCCGGGGTCCCGGACTCGATCGGCATACGCGGTTGTGCGGACATGGTTGGCTCTCCTTCAGTTCTGATACAAAAACTCAACGCACAGGCACGAGGACGCGGAGAAAGGGGATTTCATCATTTTTCTTTGCGCCTCTGCGTTGGGCTGTTTCGTTACTCTGCCTTGGCCTTCAGGCGATCGACTTCGTCGTCCCAACCGTCCAAACGGATGTATGGATTGGTGCGCGGGTTGTTGACCATGTTGGCGTCCACCTCCAGGCCGACGCCTTCGAGGAAATTGGCCAGGCCAATGCGTTCGACCATCTCGCCGCAGCGTTCGTGCTCCAGGCCGTTCTCGGCCCAGAACTCCATGATGGTGCGCCCGAGTTCCACGAGCTTCTCATAGTCCGCGTCGCTGTCGAGCTTCATGAACGGCACCACCACGGTACCCATGAGGTCGCCGATCTTGAGCGTGCGCTTGCCGCCCACCAGCACCGTCACGCCGCGGTCTTTGCCCGGCGACAGCGCCTTGGTCATGACGTTGACGCAGTGCATGCACTTGACGCAGTTGCGGTTGTCGACCTCGAGCGTGTCATCGGCCTTGAGCTTCAGGCAGTTGGTCGGGCAGCGGGTGACGACGTTGTCGATCACGTACTCGCGGCCCTTGTCCTTCACGAACTTCTTCACCTCGGCCGGGTTGACCTGGATGTCGTCGCGCCAGGTGCCGAGGATCGCCATGTCGGAACGCTGAATAGAGTTCATGCAGTCGTTGGCGCAGCCGGAGAACTTGAACTTGAACTTGTAGGGCAGCGCCGGGCGGTGGATGTCGTCGATAAAGTTGTTCAGCACCTGGCGATGCGCGCGTCCGGTGTCGTAGCAGGCGTGCTCGCAGCGCGCCGGGCCGACGCACGACATGCCGGTACGCACCGCCGGGCCGGCGCCGCCCATGTCGAAGCCGAGCTCGTTGAACTCGTCGAACGCCGCCTGGATGCTCTCGGTGGTGCAGCCCTGAAACATAATGTCGCCGGTCTGGCCGTGCATCGCGATCAGGCCCGAGCCGTGCTTCTCCCAGATGTCGCAGAACTTGCGCAGCGTCCCGGTGTCGTAGTGCCAGCCGGGCGGCGGCATGATGCGGATGGTGTGGAACTCCGCCGACTTCGGAAACTTGTCGGCGATCTCGGAGAAGCGCGGGATGACGCCGCCGCCGTAGCCCATCACGCTCGCCGTGCCGCCCTTCCAGTAGCCAAGGCGGGTCTTGTAGGAGTGTTCGAGCTGGCCGAGCAGATCGACCACCATATCCTTGTCCTGCGCGAGGCGCTTCAGGCCGGTCACAAAGCTTGGCCACGGCCCGGCCTCGAGCTGATCCAGCATCGGGGTGTCGTGCATCTTCTTGGTCATGATGCGATCTCCGTCGTTCGATTTACGCGTGAAGTGGGTCTGGGCACGGCATGCGCCTTCGAGCGCATGCCGCACCACGATTAGCGACTGCGCAATCATCAGGGATACCGGGGCGGCAAGGATTGACCTAGGTCAAACACAGGGCACTCTATATCGTCGGGGATAGACGCGATTATCCCTTCGGGGAGGGTGATGCGGTGCGCAGCGCGCGCCACACGATGATGAGAAACAACAATCCGCCCAGAATGGCGATCAGGCCGCCCAGACCCATGAGGCCCATGGCGGCGACACGCTCAACCGTGTCCAGACCCTGGGCCGCCCCCGCCACCTTGCGCTGTACCCCGTAGCCGCCGGACCACACCAGCCCCAGCACATGCAGCAGTTGCCCGCCGCCGTACAGCCAGGGCTGGGCGTACGCCCAGCGGCGGTCCGGCTCGCCGAAGCCGAGGCGCGGCAACAGGTAATAGGTAAGGCCCATGAACGCCAGCGTCACGCCGACGATCGAGCCATGGTAATGCGCCGGGATGGTGACGTTACTGCCCTCAATCAGAAAGCCGATGATCCCGCCGATACCGAACAGCAGCATGGAGGCCAGCAGCGCGGCGCGCAACGCGCGCTCGTCTGGCGCGGCGCGCGGAGCCGCCAGCAGTCCCAGCAACACGGCGAGGCCGAGCGGCAGGGTTGCAAGACCGCCGCCGTAGCGCATCAGCCAGGTGAACAGCTTGATGTGCCCGGCCGAAGTCAGTTCGTGGGCATAATAAATGAGCGGTGTGGCGAACACCGCCATCAGGCCGAGCGCGAACAGCAGCAGTGCGACGCGCGGCGTGACGCGCGGCGCGGCGCCGCTGGCGCTCGCCAGCCACAGCCACGCCACCAGCATCAGCAGCGTGTAGGTGAATTGCAGCACATGCCCGCCGCCCCAGAACAGCAGTTCGTAGTAGGCCTTGCCGCTGAGAAAATCCGGCATCAGCAGCAACGACCAGGCGAAGGCGATCAGCGCGAGTGCCGCCGATACCGCCGCCGCGTTGAGACCGAAACGCAGCGCACCCGCCCCCGCCACCCACATACCGACCGGCGGAATCGCCGTCATGGCACGCAGCACCAGCAGCGCGCAGCCGGCGGCAAACGCCAGCAAGCCGGTAAAAAACAGCGGGTGTTGCAGTACCGGAATGTAGTTGCTCATGAGTGCATCGCCGGCACCCAGGAACGGCGCCAGCGTCATCACCAGCGTGCCGCATGCCGCCAGCGCAAGCC
>CAYHES010000039.1:0-18104 GCA_964355495.1 uncultured Acidiferrobacterales bacterium | reverse complement strand
GCGTGCTGCATCTGCTGCTGCGCCGGGATCTGCGCATCTCCTGGCGCGCCGAGGTCGAGCGCCCGCTGAAGAGCATTTTCTCCGGACGCGAACTGGAGCCGGTGCACGCCGAACTCGACCGCCTGCACAGCAGCGTGCGCTCCAGCCGCCTGTTCGTGGCCACGCACATGCATGCCGGCGACGGCAACGTGCACACCAACATTCCGGTCAATTCCAACGACTATGCCATGCTGCACGCGGCCGACCGCATCGTGGACCGGATCATGGTGCTCGCTGCCCGGCTGGATGGCGTGATCTCCGGTGAGCACGGCATCGGCATCACCAAGCTCCAATACCTGGCGCCGGAAACCGTCACGGCCTTTTCGGCCTACAAACAGAAGATCGACCCAAACGGGCACTTCAACCGCGGCAAGCTGCTGCCGGGCGCGGACCTGACACGCGCCTGGACGCCATCGCTGCGGTTGGTGCAGCAGGAAGCGATTATTCTCGAAGCGAGTGCGCTCGGCGAGCTCAACGACGCCATCCGCCACTGCCTGCGCTGCGGCAAGTGCAAGCCGGTGTGCGCCACGCACGTGCCACGCGCCAACCTACTGTACTCGCCGCGCAACAAGATTCTCGCCACCGGCCTGATCATCGAGGCCTTCCTGTACGAAGAGCAGACGCGCCGCGGCATTTCGCTGCGCCACTTCGCGGAGCTGAACGACGTCGCCGACCACTGCACCGTCTGCCACAAATGCCTCAGCCCGTGCCCGGTGGACATCGACTTCGGCGATGTCACGGTGCGCATGCGCCAGATACTGATCGATCGCGGCCAGAAACGCTTCAGCCCCGCCACCTGGCTGTCCATGGCCTACCTCAATGCCACCGATCCAGCGACGGTGCGCTTCCTCAAAAAAGTCGTGATCGACTGGGGCTATGCCGCGCAACGTGTCGGACACACGCTCGCCAAACGCCTCGGGCTGCTGGCGCTGCGGCGACGGCCGGCGGCTACGACCGGCGCGCCCACCATTACCGCGCAGGTGATCGAGTTCGTGAAAAAGCCACTGCCGGCGAATGTCCCGTCCGGCACCCTGCGCCAGTTGCTGCGGCTTGAGGACAACAAGACCGTGCCGATCCTGCGCGATCCGGCGCGCACCGGCGACGAGTCCGAGGCCGTGTTCTATTTCCCGGGCTGCGGCTCGGAGCGCCTGTTCAGCCAGGTCGGGCTCGCCACGCTCGCCATGCTCTACAAGGTCGGCGCACAGACCGTGCTGCCGCCCGGCTATCTGTGTTGCGGCTATCCGCAGACCTCGGCCGGCGAAGCCGGCAAGGGCCGCCAGATCACCACCGACAACCGCGTGCTGTTCCATCGCGTCGCGAACACGCTCAACTACCTCGACATCAAGACCGTGATCGTGTCCTGCGGCACCTGCATGGACCAGTTGCTGAAATACCAGTTCGAACAGATTTTTCCCGGTTGCCGTTTGCTCGACATCCACGAGTACCTGATGGAAAAAGGCCTGCATCTCGATGGCGTACCGGGCGTGCAATATCTCTACCACGAGCCTTGCCACACGCCGATGAAGACCTACAGCTCCACCGGCGTGGCCGGCAAGCTGCTCGGCCAGGACGTGCTGCTGTCCGACCGCTGCTGCGGCGAGGCCGGCACCTTCGCGGTCGCGCGCCCGGACATCGCCACGCAGGTGCGCTCGCGCAAACAGGAGGAATTGCACGCCGGTATCCAGCAGCTCACCGGCAATGACAAAGTACGCGCCAACAATGTGAAGCTACTTACTTCGTGCCCGGCTTGTCAGCAAGGGTTATCCCGCTACCGCGACGATACTGGCCTTGAAACTGATTATATTGTTGTGGAACTCGCCAACCGCCTACTCGGTGCAAGCTGGCAGAAACAATTCATTCAAAACGTGATACACGGCGGCATCGAACAGGTGCTGCTCTAAATAACGATCGGACTGTTGAAAAACGCACCGAAACATCAAATCCCGTCATTCCGGCGAAAGCCGGAATCCAGGATGTCGATGAAAGCATTGATGTTAATTCCTAGACACCGGTTTTCGCCGGTGTGACGAACCCTTTTTTCAACAACCTGTTAATGCTTGCACGAGAACACCAACACTTTCCGGAAAAATGAGACGAGCCATGAGTAAATCGATCGACGCACCGCTGATCTACGTAACCACCAGCAATATCCACGGCAAGGGGCTGTTTGCGCGCAAGCGCATCAAGGCCGGCACACTGATCGGCCAGATCGAAGGGCGGCCAACTGAAACCGACGGGCCGTATGTGTTGTGGCTGACGCAGCGCAAAGCCGTCGAGGTTCAGTGCCAGCTCAAGTACATCAACCACAGTGACGAGCCGAACGCCATTTACTACGACACGCTTGAAGTGATTGCCTTGCGTGACATCCAGCGCGACGAGGAGATCACGCACAACTACGATTCGGAATAGCAGCACCCGTTCCGGGCCAGCGGCTCTGGCCCTGTTTTTACCAGGCCGGCCTGTAGACCATCGCCACGAAGGCGGTGAGCACCGCCAGAAACGCCGGCCAGCCAAGCACAAACCATATCGTCATGTAGCGGTGATAACGCGCCGGGAGCGGTTCGCCGCGCGCCTGCGCCGTCGCCGCCATGTCGCGAATCCCGATCTGCAACCACACGACCGGCAGCCAGCAGGCGCCAGCCATGCCATACAGGGAAAACGCCATGAGTATCCACAGATCGGTCAGATGATAACCGGCGAGCTGCATCATCCAGATTCCGGTCAGCGGTTGCAGTATCACCGCCGGCAGCGTGAACAGCCAATCGGCCAGCACCACCTGTCTGCTGACGGCGGCAATCGCCGCGACCTCGCCGCTGGTGTGCGCACGCCAGAGATAAAAAGCGCTGCCGAGCCCGGTACCGAACAGAAGCGTGGCGGAAAGGATGTGTACCAGCTTGAGCAGCGCGTAACTGTCCATCAGCGCCGATCCTGAAGCACGAGCAGAATAAGCACGGCCGGAATCAGTGGCAAATTCTTGAGCAGCGAACCGAACGGTTCGAGCCAGAGCGCGGGCAGCGCGCTGCCGAGAAGCAGCGTGTAGGCGACCAACATGAACAGCATGAAGGCGGCGGCGAGGCGCACATGCCGCGTCAACGCCAGCACGCCAAATACAATGTCGGCGCTGCTTGCCAGTATCACCAGCGGCATGGCCGCAACAACCGGAATCCCGGCTATAGCCAACTGCGCCGTACTCATCTCCGCGGGGTTTAGAAATCCGGCGATGCCCGAGCCGATCCACAGCAGCGCCAGCGTCAGGCGCAGCACCGGTGCCAGCAGATAAAGTCGCGCATGCCAGCGGTCTTGTACATGACTGGGCGCGGCCTTCAGGGTTTCATCCACGCTGCGCGGCTGAAAACCGACGGTTTTTACAAACTGCTCGGCCGCGCCCGGGCTTGCTACATTATCGCGTTGCAACATGCGGTACATGGTCATGCCCAACGGCCCGCGCCCAAGCCATTCGCCCAGGTGTGCAAACGGCCGGATGAGCGACAACGGCAGCTTCACGATATATGGCCGGGCAAAGCCAAGCCAGCGGCGGAATGCACACAGATAGTTCTCAAACGTAATGGGCTGCGGCCCAACGGCCTCAAGGATGCGGCGCGTGCCGATGCCGGGTTCCACGAGTCGCACCACCGCGCGCGCCAGGTCATCGACGGCGATCGGTTGCAGGCGCTGCCGGCCATCGCCCGGCATGAACAGCACGAACGGCAACGCGGCCAGCGCGCGCAGCAATGAAGTGCCGCCATAAGAGCCCGCTGTGCTGTACGTCACCGACGGCCGCAGGATCAGCCAGTCAAGATCGAGGGTCGAGAGATACGCGTCGGCCGCATGCTTGGAACGGATGAATTCGCCATCCTCGGGATTGCCGAGCGCCGAAATTTGTACGATCTTCCTTACGCCGGCACATGCGCAGGCGCCGAACAGGGCCTTCGGTGCTTCGATATGCACCGCGGAAAATGTCTGGGTGCGCGTTTCGCGCAGGATTCCGGCGCCGTTGACCACCGCGTCCACACCCCGCAGGCGAGGCAACCAGTCCTGCACGCGTGTGTCGTGTGCGAAATCACACGCGATCGCCGGCCAGTGCGCGAAGCGCCCGCGCGTATCCGGCCGGCGCACCGCGACAATTACCTCGTGCCCGGCAACATGCAGAGCCGAGGCAATGTGCGAGCCGATAAAACCATAGGCGCCGGTGATCAGAATGCGCATGTTTAATGAGTGTCCCGGGGTTTCTTGCGGTGAGGAGAATTCTACAGCTATTGCCCCCTCACCCTAGTGTAGTGTTGCGAACATTGCTTGTTCGTCATGTAGGTCGGCCTTCAGGCCGACATGTCGGGCTAAAGCCCGACCTACAGGGGGCTCCGGGAAGTTACCGGGAAGTTATAAGTACCAAACAGAACGCAACACTACACTAGCCCCCTCCCAGAAGGAGAGAGAAAAAAATGTGCGCTATTTACCGGCCGGGTCAGCAAGAACGCCTGGTCAGTACCGTGACCCGCCCAGGTTCCAGTCGTAGGCGCAGTCGAGATGGGTGCGCACCGCGAGCAGGCCGCCGATGCCGTCCTGGATCATGGCATCCAGCGGTGGCCGGTTGTCGAAACGGTGGTTGATGGCATGCAGCCAGATGACATCCGCCGAGGCGCTGCGCGGGTTGGAGGTGCGCAGGGCGTCGGCGATGCCGAGCAGGTGGTCGATGCGCTCGTTGATCTCGGGCGAGTTGGGCAGCGCCGTGTTCTCGTGGTAGCGACGCAGGGCGCGCGGCTTGGTGTCGGGCGGCAGGCCGAGCAGGGCCACTTGATCGGCGCCTTCCACGCCCCAGTGATCGAGCAGTTCGACAATAAGGCGGGACAGCGCAACCCGCTCCTCCCCGCCCAATTCACGCAGATTGAGGTCCAGCATGGAATCACTCCGGCCAACGATGCCGCGGCCGGCACCGGTTTGATATATATAGTGTCAAACTTTATCACAGCCACGCGCCACCTGCCGCGCTCGGCAATTCCCCGACCGGCTCCGGGTTATTCGAACTCTTCCTTCTTTGCCGGTTTCTTGTCGGCCTTGCGTACTGAGTGCTCGACCGGCGGCAGCGACAGCACATATTCGGCGATCGCCGCCCGGTCTTCCTTGCTTAGATATTGCAGGCCATTATCAATCACCTCGGCCATCAGATCACCGGCCGAGTCGCCGTCCGGGGTCATGCCGGTCTCCAGGTACTCGGCGAGTTCGCTCGCGCGCCAGCGGCCGATGCCGGTCTTCTTGGCGGGCGTGATGTTCGGCACCACGCTGTCGTCCGGGCCATCGCGCGTGCCGGCGTAGTGCATGCCGCTCTGGATGCCGCCGAGCGCCGTGCGTGGCGTGTGGCATTCGCCGCAGTGCGCCGCGGCCTCGGCCAGATAGGCGCCGCGGTTCCAGTTGGCGGATTTCGTCGCGTCCGGCCTGTACGCCCCGGGGGTGAAGTACAAGCCCTTCCACGATCCGACAAAGGTGCGGGCGCGCGCAAACCATTTGAGGTCATGCTTGCGGTTGGCCTGCTTCACCGGCGGCTGGGCCTTGAGCCAGGCCCAGAGCGCGCGCAGGTTCTCATCCGTGAGTTTTGTATACGACGGATAGGGAAACGACGGATAGTAATGATCGCCCGCCGGACTCAGACCTTCGCGCAGGGCGCGGGTGAAATCCTGCTCGCTCCAGCGTCCGATGCCAGTCTCCGCGTCCGGCGTAATATTGGGCGAATAGAAAGTACCGAAAGGCGTCGCCAATGCATGACCGCCGGCGAGTGCTTTGCCGCCATGCTTTTCGTCGGTATGGCAGCCATAACAACCGGCCGCGCGATACACATATTCACCCTGCTTGAGGAGTGCCTCATCCTTCGCGGCCGCATCGGCCGGCGGGGCGAGCATCAGCCCCGCCAGCAGCACGCGGCGCACGGTCATAGCCGACATGGCGCGGCTTACTTCTCTTCCTTGCGGTAATCCTTGTGGCAGGCCTTGCAACTGTCAGACAGTTCCTTGAAACGCGCCGCGTAATTCTTGCTGTCGCCGGCCGCCACCGTCTTGGCGAGCGCATCGGCCTTGTGCGCGGAATCCTTGGCGCGCTTCTGGAAATCGGCGCTGTTCTTCCACACCGCGTCGAGCGCCTTGGTTTCGCCGAAATCGGAATCCTTCGGGAACAGCGAATGGATATCCTTGTTGATTGCCTGCAGCGCCTTGGCGTGATCGCCGAGCTGTCCCTTGAAATCCACCTTGCCGTTGATGATCGCGCCAGCCGCGGCCATGTGTGCGCCATTCGCCTTCATGACGCTCTGGCGGTACTTGATGATGTCCTCCGGTTCGGCGGCGAACACCGCGCCGGCCACGAGACAGACCGAGGCGAGAAGAATGCGTTGATGGATACGAGCGTTTTTCATGGTACATCTCCTTGTTGTTAGGGTATCTGCGCGGCCGTACCGCAGCGCGATCATTTTGGGTCAATTGCCGCAGAGGTGGCAAGTCATCCGCTGTGGTAAACACCCTTCTTCCATGTTTATTCCCGCGCTGGCCGTCATTTCATGCACGCCGTACAATCGCATTCAGTAAAGGAACCACCATGGCCGACCTGTTCAGCGTCACTGCCCCGCTCCTCATCCGCCTGCCGACCGGCGACCTGCACGTCATGGCCGAGCGTTTCCCGCATCCGCGCGGGCTCGTGTACTTCGATCTGTTCTGGCACCTGGGGAATCCGCATCTGGGCGTGCATGTGCTGGAAGGCATCATCAAGGGCGACGGCCCGTGGAAAATCGGCGACGCCGTGGTGCGCGTACTCGGCTGCCACGGTACCGACGGCGCGCTGGCGCGCCGCTTCGACGAGTGGCGCGCGTACCTCGCCGGGCATGCCGATACCTACCCGGCGCGCGCGGAGATCGAAGCGATCGCGCGCCGCCACGGCGCGCTCACCGAAGCCTGATCTTCAACAAGGGACATCAGCCGAGGTGCGCGATGACCGCCGGGTGGTTGGCGCGCGGCATATCGAGATGATAGCCCTGCACCATGTCCACGCCGAAGAGCCTGAGCATATCGAGCGTCTCGGCGTCCTCGACAAACTCGGCGATGGTTGCTTTGCGCATGCCGCGCGCCACATCGACGATGGCCTTGACGAACACCTGGTTGTCACGGTCGTTCGGCAGATCGCGGATGAACAAGCCGTCAATCTTGAGCACATCGGCACGCAGATGCTTGAGATAGGCGAATGACGAGAAGCCCGTGCCAAAATCATCCAGACAAACCAGGCAACCGGTCTGGCGCAGGGCTTCGATAAAACGCTGCGCCTCGTGCAGATCGGACACGGCCGAGGTCTCGGTGAGCTCAACCAGCAGCCGTGCTGGCACAACATGGTGCTCACTGAGTCGCTCGGCGATGTATTGCGGCAGCGTCGGGTCGTCGAACGAGCGCCCGGAGATATTGACGGCCAGCGACGGCGTGCTCGGGGACTGCGCCAGCATATTCACGCTTTCGGCAATCACCCAGCGGTCGATCTCGCGAATCTTGCCGGACTTCTCGGCATAACCGATGAAATGTCCGGGCAGGATAATCCGTTCCGGATCGGTCTCGTCCAGCATGCGTACCAGCACCTCAAGGTGGCTCAAGGCGCCGTCAGAAGCGCGATACACGCCCTGATAATGCAGGCGCAGAAGATCATTCTCCAGGGCATTGCGCAAGCGCTCCTGCCACGACAACCGATTGAGCATTTCGCGCGAGGCATCGCTCTCCGGGCGATAAATCCGCCAAGCGTTCTTGCCAGCATCCTTGGCCTGATACATGGCGGCATCGGCGCGCGCCACCAGCTCCTCCGAGTCGGAGCCGTGCTGGGGATAGAGGGCGATACCGAGACTGGTCGTAAGCCGGAGATTCTGCTGCTCAAAGCGAAACGGTATCTGGGAAACCGTACGAATGATGCGCTCCGCGAGCTGCGCGGCCTGCGCTTCATCCGCATCCGGCACCAACACGGCGAATTCATCGCCACCGAGCCGGGCAAGCACTTCATTGCGTCGCACCAGGGTACCGAGCTCACCCGCGACCCGGATCAACATGGCATCACCGGCGCGGTGGCCGAAGGTGTCGTTGATGTACTTGAATTCGTCAAGATCGAAGAACAGCAGCGCCCCTTGCGTCTGGCGCCGCTCCGTTTCGGAGAGCATGCGTCCAAGCTCCACCTGGAAGCGGTGGCGGTTGTAGAGACCGGTCAGCGAGTCGCGTTCGGCCAGATAAATAAGCTGCTCGGCGGTCTGGCGTTCACGCGTCACGTCCTCGTAGATCCACAGCCGGCCAATGAATCGCCCCTCCGCATCATGCACCGGGTAAGAAAGCTGCGTGAGTACCCGACCATCCGCCAGCACGATCTCGAAGGTCTCGCTGACTTGATGCGTGCCCAGCACGTGCAGGATATGCTTTGAAAAGTGGTCTGGCCGCGACAGGATGTTGGCCGAATGCTGCATCACTTCCTTCGTGGTCCTGCCCGTGAGGTCGATTGACTCGGGAATCAACCAGACGCGCCGGAACGCCGGATTGCAGTACATCACCCGGTTCTGGCTGTCCTCGAACAGGATGCCGATGTTCATCGCGGACAGCAGGTGATTCAGGCGCGCCTGTTCCTCGCGGGTAATCCGGACGAGGCGCTTCTGCGTTTCCTCCGATTGCTCCAGGGCCGACACTTTATCCTGCAGGGCGAGTTCGAAATGCTTGCGCTCGCTGTTGTCCCAGATGCTCGATCGATGTCCGAGGAACTCGCCACGTGCCCCATAGATCGGTTGCCAGGCAGCCGCCGCCCAGAACACCGAGCCATCCTTGCGGCGCACGCGAAACTCAAAGTTGCTGCCGGTGCCGCCACGCGCGGCAAGCTGGAATTCGGCGCGCGCACGCGCGACATCTTCTGCGGCAATCACCGAAAACGGGAAATCCGCCATGGCCTGGCACTCCGCCGGCGTGTAGCCGGTGAGCCGTTCGACCGAAGGATTCACCCACAGCAGCCTGCCGTCCGGCGCAAACCAGTTTTCCCAGCCGTAGGTGTAATCGGCGATGGCATGCAGGCGCGCGTTACCGGCCTGCAGTTCTGTCAGTCTCTGGCGTATCGCGCCGGACATGGAATTGAATGCTTCCGTGAGCTCACCGACTTCGTCACGACTGCGCACTGGCAGTGACACATCAAAGTCCCCGGCAGCGACCTGGCGGCTGGCCACGGCGAGCTGCCCAAGATGGCGTGTCAACCACGCGCCGATCAGACCGAGCAGCAATACGGACAGCGTCACCTCCACCGCCGCGATCAGCAGACTCTGCTGTAGCAGGGTCTGCTTGGCAGAGGTCAGGAATTGTGTAGACAACCCATAGCGCAGCTGGCCGTATTGCTGACCAGCCAGCAGGATAGGCGTCTGGGTGTCATAGCGATCAATACTATCCGGATTCTCCGCTGCGATATCGAGGTCGAGCACCGGCAATGGCTTGCCGACATCCCAGCCAGACGCGGCGATCATCTTGCCGGCATTGTCGAACAGCACCAGATAGGCTAGCCCGTCCTTGCGTTGACTGGCCTTGAGAATGTCGACCAGTGTGGCATGATCGCGCTCCGCCAGCGGCCCTGCGAGGGCGGCACTCAAAAGAGGATTCAACTCCTCCGTCCGCAGCCGGGCCTGCTCCACCAGGCTGTTTTCAATAAGGCGCTGGCTGTTTACCAGCAGCAGGCCCAGAAGAATCACCTCCACCAGCACACTGGCAACCAGTAATTTTAGGCGCAGCGATCGAGTGCGGGGGAGCCAGATCATGTGTCTGCCAGAAACGTAATATCCGGTTGAAAACACTGGAATGGCTGGTGGTTACAGTCTGCCGCGGCAGCAAGATCCTGCCCGGTAGATGTTTCAATCGGCTGCAATCCATTACTGATCACCAGTAAGGTTAAATATTAGTAGCAGCTTATTCAGACTGTAAATACTACAGCAACATCTACACTCTAATCTACGCAGTCCGGGGCAACAACTTAAACATCATTCAATTTCACTTTTATTCGCGCAGCCCTCGGCTGAGAATGGCAGGGATACCGGCCTTCGGTATTCGGAGGGCTCTCTGATGCCCAGCACAAAAACTATCGGAGTGACGATCGCCCCTGGAACCCGGCTTATCTGCTTCCTGGGGTTGGCGCTGCTGTTCGGCCTGGGTGGTACGTCTGCCGACGACGCAGCCATCGAGATCGGTATCATCCCCACCCTCAGCACGCGCACGATTCTCACCACCTATCAGCCTCTGCGCGAATACCTGGAAGAGCAGATCAAGCAGCCCGTAATCCTGGTGACCGCCCCCGACTACCAGACATTCATTGAACGCACCCAGCGCGGTGAATACCGCTTTGTCATCACGGCACCGCATTTCGCGCGCCTGGCGCAGGCCGAGGCCGGCTATGTGCCGATGGTGCGCGTGAAGCGCGAGTTGCGCGGCATTCTCGTGGTGCGCGCGGACAGCAACATTAAAACCATAAACGACCTGCGCGGTAAAATCGTCTCGACACCGGAGAACATCGCCGTGGTCACGATGCTCGGCTTGCAACTGCTGCGCGAGCACGGCCTGGAGCCGGGCAGAAAAGTAACCGTGCGCGCGTACGCTTCGTTCAACTCCGCCGTGCTGGCCGTGCAGAACGGGGAAAGCGACGCCGCCTTCACCGCCCAGACCGCACTCAACCAGATGCCCGAGGAGACACGATCGGCACTGCGCACCATCGCCACCACCAGCGCCGTACCGCATAACATCTTTCTCGCCAGCAAAAAGGTTCCGCCGAACGAGGTCGAGCGCATGACACGTCTTCTGCTGGATTTCTCCGAAGACAAATCAAGAGGAGTGCCATTCTTCGAAAAAATCGGCTTCCTGGGCTACGTGCGCCCGACTGCGGCGGAACTGAAAAACCTCGACCCCTATGTGGCCGAACTCAAGCGCCAGCTGGCGACACCAAAATAGATGAAGCCGAACATGACAGTCCGACTTACCGGGTGGGCCCGCCTGTGTTTTCAGTGTTGCGCAAGCATGCGCAACATCATGCTGGTGGTCTTGCTGTCGTCAGCAATCATATCGGTCGCCTCTGCTTCCGATCCGGCGCATGGCGCCGTGCTCGAGTTGGGCGTGGCGCCTTTTCTTCCGGCCCGCACGATTGCGCAGAACTACCAGCCGATGCGTGCCTACCTGGAGCAGCACCTCAAGCAACCGGTCTTATTCATGACGGCGCCCGACTACAAGACTTTCTACGAACGCATCCAGCGCCGCGAGTATCCAATTATCATCACTGTTGCCAACGCGGCCTACCTGGCATCTACCGAAGTCGGTTACGTGCCGATGCTGCGGCCAGCTTTCGACACATGTCCGGTAATCGTCGTGCCAAAAAACAGCAGCCTGACGCGCATACAAGATCTGCGCGGCAAAACAGTTGCCGTGCCTGATCCCCTGGCGATCATTGCCATGCAAGGCGCACAGATGCTGCGCGAGTCCGGGCTCGATCCCGGCAAGAATGTGAACCTCAAGCACCTGCCGAACCACAGCGCAGCGGTTAACCATGTTATCGACGGTGAGGTGGCGGCCGCGATTGTGTCTGATCGTGCCTTACTGCAGATGCCTGCGGCCACACAAGCCGGCGTGCGTGTCATCCAGACTTGGGATAAAGGTGCGGCGCCGGGCGTTGTGTATCTCGCCAACCCTGCCCTGTCGCCCCAACGCGTCGCGCAGCTGACCCAGGCAATCCTGAAGTTCGTGCGCGAGACGCCGGAAGGCCGCGAGTTCATAGTGAAGTTGGGGTATGGCGGTCTCGTGCCCGCCACCAGGCAGGATCTGGAGCCTCTGGCGCCCTATGGGGAGATGTTCAAGGAAGCAATCGTCAGGTCAAACGAAAAAGAAAAATCAGAGTGAGCAGTGAACACATCACTCCTCATGTCAGGCTGCTCCTTGGCGCTTGGGGAACCCGCCTTGGTGCGAACATCGTGGAAGGAACCATCAAGGGCTATGGCCCATGGTAAATCGGCGACGCCGTGGTGCGCGTGCTCGGCTGCCACAGCACCGACGGCGCGCTCGCGCTCCGCTTCGATGAGTGGCAGATGTATCTCACCGAAAATGCCGAGACCTACCCGGCGCGTACCGAAATCGAAGCCATCGCGCGCCGCCACGGCGCGCTTGTCTGACCGCCGGCCGCTCTACCCGACATGTTCGATGCCGATCAAGAGGTCTTCGGCGGCGTAATCGGCAAACTGGTTCTCGCTGAGACAAACATCCGCCTGACACCGCGCCTGGCCGGAAACAACGGCCTGACTGGCGGTTTCATCCAATGGCCGGCGCACCGACTTCGGCGAGAAACAGAACGGCCGGCGCCTGGAGCTGCGGTTGCGGTATTTCTTCTGGCCGGGGCAATGCGCACAATCGTATTCCATTTTGGACCGCCGTGGTGGGAATGGAGCCCGAAGCCATTTAGTATGGGAAGACGACACGAACCATGGATCACCAGGCATCCGATTAGCGTGCAGGCCAGACCATGACAGCCGGACAAATTGCGCAGTTGGAGATCGAGACGGATACGGCTTCCGTGCCGACGTCTGCCCACGTGCGTTGTGCCGGGAGGTGGACCGTGCAGGGAATCGCCCCGGTCGAACAGCGTCTGGCGGCCCTTGCGTCCACCGATACCGGAAAATGGGTGATCGACGGTTCGGCGATATCCGCGCTGGATACCGCCGGGGCGTGGTTGCTGCACCGCACGATGCGCGCAGTGGAGCAGCGCGGGGGCAAGGTCCGGATCAGCGGATTACGGCCCGAGTTCAACACCTTGCTGCAGCTGATTGCCGCGCGCGCCGCGACGGCGGAACCGGCGGAACCGGTCAAGGTCGGTCTGCTGGCAAACATCGGACAACAGGCCTGGCGCAGCCTGCTCGGCTTCTCCGGCATGCTCGCGTTTATCGGTGAAAGCGCGATTGTTTTTCTGCGTTCGCTCGCCCGGCCACGGCGTATCCGGTGGCGGCCGATCCTGCACAATCTGCAAACCGCCGGGTTCGAGGCGCTGCCGATCACCGGCCTGCTGTCGTTCCTGATGGGGGTGGTGATCGCCTATCAAGGCGCCGATCAGTTGCAGCGTTTCGGCGCCAATATTTTCATCGCCGATCTGGTCGGGCTGTCGATGCTGCGCGAACTGTCCCCGCTGCTGACCGCCATCATTGTCGCGGGACGGTCCGGCTCCGCCTACGCGGCGCAAATCGGCACCATGAAGATCAGCGAGGAGATCGATGCACTGCGCACCATCGGCATCGGGCCGCAGGAACTTCTGGTGCAGCCCAA
Organism: uncultured Acidiferrobacterales bacterium; assembly: GCA_964355495.1. Classification (GTDB taxonomy): domain Bacteria; phylum Pseudomonadota; class Gammaproteobacteria; order Acidiferrobacterales; family UBA6901; genus UBA6901. Next base: position 4,755 of record CAYHES010000039.1, on the reverse strand, counting down.
GATTCTGGCGTTGGTCATCGCGCTGCCGCTGCTGACGGTGTATGCCGATGTGGCCGGCGTGCTGGGTGGCATGCTCATGGCGAACTCCATGCTGGATATCAGCTTCAGCGTTTTTCTCGACCGCCTCGAAGATGCGCTCAGCCTGTCTTCCTTCCTGACCGGCATCATCAAGGCACCGGTGTTTGCGGTGATCATTGCGCTGGTTGGCTGTTATCAGGGATTTCAGGTGAGCGGCAGCGCCGACAGCGTCGGCCGGCAGACAACGGTGAGCGTGGTGCGGTCGATCTTTCTGGTGATCGTGGCCGACGCGCTGTTTTCCGTGATTTTCAACTGGCTCGACCTGTGAGCGCCGCGATGAAGAAGTCGCAAGATAGCAGCGCCATCATCGAAATCCGCGATCTGCACACGCGCTACGGCAAAGCCGTGGTGCACGAGAACGTCAGCCTGACGGTGCAACCGGGCGAGATCTTCTCGCTGGTGGGCGGCAGCGGCTGCGGCAAGTCCACGCTGCTGCGCGCCGTCATCATGCTGCTGCAACCGGTCTCGGGCTCGATCCGGGTGTTTGGCCAGGAAGTCATCGGCCTGAGCGACGACCATGCGCTGCCGCTGCGGCGCCGCTGGGGCGTGATGTTTGAGCGCGGCGCGCTGTTCAGTTCGCTGACGGTGGCGGAGAATGTCGCCATGGTATTGCGCGAGCACACGCAGCTCAGCGCAGCGCTGATCGACGAGGTCGTCGCGCTGAAAATCGCGCTCACCGGTTTGCCCGCCGACGCCGGGGCCAAGTACCCGAACGAACTGAGCGGCGGGATGCGCAAGCGCGCGGCGCTGGCGCGCGCCATCGCGCTCGATCCGGAACTGCTGTTTCTCGACGAACCGACCGCGGGGCTCGACCCGCTCAGCGCCAGCGGCATCGATGAACTGGTGAAAAATTTGCGCGATGTGCTCGGGCTGACCATAATGATGGTGACGCACGACCTCGACCTGCTGTGGCGCACGGCGGACCGGGTCGCCGTGCTGGACAAGGGGCATATCCTGGGCATCGGCAGCATGACGGAACTTTCTCACCTGGATCATCCGCTGGTGCGGGAATATTTCTATGGGCCGCGCGGACGCGCCGCGCGCGAGCAGGCATGGAAGAAAAAGTAAATCTTGCCGTGGTCGGGGTATTCGTGCTGGTGCTGGGCACCGCGCTTATCGGCGGCGTGCTGTGGCTGAGCAGCGGCAAGTCGTACGGCACATCCTATGACCTCTATCAGACTTACATGAGGGAATCGGTCGCCGGACTGAACCTGAATGCGGCGGTGCGCTACCGGGGTGTCGAGGTAGGCCGTGTGCAGAAAATCGCACTCGCACCCGGCAACGTGGAACAGGTCCAGTTGACGCTCGCCATCGAGAGCGGCACGCCCATCAAGGTGGATACCGTGGCCGTACTCTCGACACAGGGACTGACCGGCATCGCCTTTGTCGACCTGACCGGTGGCAGCCGCGATGCGCCTGAGCTGAAGGCTGAGCCCGGCGCGCCCCACCCGGTGATCAACTCCGGGCCTTCGCTGATGGTGCGCCTCGATGCCAGCCTGATCGATGCATCGCACGCCTTGAAGAACATTGCACGCTTGAGCGAGAACCTGCCCCGGTTCATACAGCGTCTGCAACGCAGTGCCGATATCTTCGACAACATGTCAAACGAACTCGCCCGCGCCGGCACGAACGCCAGCGTAAAATTCACCGGCGAGACACTGCCGGAGGTACACCAGCTGGTCATGGAATTGCGCGACGTGACCGCGTCGTTGCGGCGCATCGGCGGTCAACTGGAAAGAAATCCCAGCATCCTGCTGTACGGCAAACCGGCGGAAAAGCGCGGACCCGGAGAATGAGCTCGTCCATGGGCACGATGACCGCGACCCACGCACCCTGGCAAACCTCCTGCCGGGCCCTCCAGGTTCTGACGTCCGCCCTGTTGCTGGCCGGTTGCACCGGAATCACTACGCCGCAGGCGACCAGCGAGAATATCTATGTACTGGAGGCGCCACGCGCAACGAAGCCGGCGCAGGCCAGGCGCAACCTCGTCTTGGCGATCAGCAAGCCGCAGGCAAGACCCGGCTTTGACACGCCGCGGATGGCTTACCTGCTACAGCCGCACGAGTTGAATTACTTTGTCGCCAGTCGCTGGGCGGATACGCCGGCGCGCATGCTGGAGCCGCTGCTGGTGCAGGCCATGGAACAGGCGGACTGCTTTCGGGCAGTCGTGCAGGTGCCGGGGGCGGCTCCCGCCGATATCCGGCTCGATACCGAACTGATACGCCTGCAACACGATTTCACGACCCGGCCCAGCCGGGTCCAACTGACGCTGCGCGCGCAACTGATCGACGCGCGTGTCCAGCGGGTACTGGCCGTGAAGCAATTCGATGAATCCGAGAATGCCGCCAGCGACAACGCCTATGGCGGCGTCACCGCCGCGAACCGGGCGCTGCAACGTATGCTGGACCGGCTGGCGGACTTTTGTGTAAACGAGTCAGTTATTCAATAACCACTTTTATCTTTACCACCGAAAGGCCGGGGCTCGCTGCCCCGGCTTTTCCATATTCGCGCCGGGCATCAACCGAAAAATCGCTTAGCCGCAGATGAACGCAGATAACGCTAATAATTCCTGTCATGGATGCAGCGAGGCCATTTACCTCTTTTTTTGGATTGGTGATTACAGGCAGCGCATTGAATATCTGCGTTCATCTGCGGCTGACTGCTTGTTACGGGATCAAACCAGTACTTGGCGCGTCTCGGCAAAATAACGATAAATCTGCTGTTCGATGCGTGGATCGATCATCACCTCAGGCCGCCTGCCATTCGGGCAGGCGAGGCGCGGTGTCGTGCCAAACAGGCGGCAGATCAGTGGGCGTTCGGCGTACACCTGGCATCCATGCCTGCCAAGGTGCGGACAGCTGAGTTCGGCCAGCGCCGTGGCATGCTCCGCGTCGCTTTTGACCGGCAGCCCGGCCATCTCTTCGGTAGAGGTGGTCACCGGCCCGCAGCAGTCGTGGCATCCGGGCTGGCACTCGAACGAAGGGATTTGCTCGCGAAAGGACCGGACTTTCTGTCTGTTTTTCGTCATGGGCGAGGATCCCCGGGCGTCACTTTCTCCGTCCTGCTTGCAACGGGCTGGACGATCCCGGCAGCAAGCCTGTTGATTGCCGATATCCGGCCTTATCCAGCCAGCCCCGCATGGACATTCTGCACGTCATCATCGGCATCGATGGCTTCCAGGAACGCCTCGACCTCGGCGCGCTCCGCGTCGCCAAGACTTACCGGATTCTTTGGGCGGTACCCCAATTTCTCGGACTGCACGGTAAATCCATGCGCGGGCAAGGCGCGGGCAACGGCGTCCAGCTCGGATGGATCGGTGTAGAACAGGGTAGCGCCGTTTTCACCCGGCTCCAGATCGCGCGCGCCGGCCTCGATGGCGGCCGCCTCCGGGTCGGCGCCGGGGGTTAGCGGAGTCGCCTCAATCATGCCGAGATGGTCGAAATCCCAGGACACCGAGCCCGAGGTGCCGAGCTGCCCCTTGCGAAACAACATGCGAATGCTGGTGACCGTGCGGTTCACGTTGTCCGTCAGGCACTCGACAATCACGGGAACCCGGTGCGGTGCAAAACCTTCATAGGTGAGCTTCTCGTAATGCACCCCTTCGTCCACCAGACCGGCGCCCTTCTTGATGGCACGCTCGACGGTATCCTTGGGCACGGATGCCTTCTTCGCCTGGTCGATCGCCGCCCGCAAACGCGGATTCATGTCCGGATCGGCGCCAGCGCGCGCGGCGACCATGATTTCCTTGGATAGCTTGGTAAAGATCCGGCCCTTGGCGGCGGCCGTCGTTTCCTTGATCTTTGTTTTCCACTGTGCGCCCATGCCTGCGTCCTCTTGATTTGTGCGCTTGGCGCATTTCCGGGCAAATAATACACACATTGACCGATCCTGAGAAACAGGACATTGCGCCTGTCGCGCGCTCCGGAGCTGAGGCACTAGAGATGCAACCGTCCTCGGCATTTTTTCCCGACACACTCCATGTTGCGTGCCTGCGCGCAATAGATGACACGGCACACAACAGAAATCAGGATGGCAGGCTGACGCGGATGGGAGGGGAAGAGAAACACGACGCGTGGCCGGTGAGGCTTCCGGGAAATTGGCCTGGCCACATTAGTCCATCAATGTGATTGTGGAAGGTCCAGGCGTGTCGGGTTATAAAGGCGCTAGAATAATAAAATACAATGCGGCACTCAATGCGGTGAGCGACAGGATAATCGCCACGATACAAGCCAGGAATACGCGCCGCTGCCTTGCTTCGGCGATCGATGCGGCTTGTTCCAGGGCCGTCACGGTGCTTTGCAGTTGCGCCGCAAGCTCCTTGATGTGCAGCGCGTTCTGCGAGGCCGCCGATTGAAGTTCGGTAATTTGTTGTTGCAGGAGCGCCTGATTGGCTTCGGCGTCGGCACCTTTCTTGGTGAACACCGGGACGGCAACAGAAAGAATTGTTCCGACATGCGGCAGAATGGCCTTGAGCGCGGGGATTAACCATACGGCCATATGTGAGCCCTCAATGCGATGTCAGGTCATAATTGTTCCGAACGACACGGCTGCGGTGGCCGGACAGCAGAGACGGGGAGCTCCCGGCTGACAGGCCAGCCGCCAACATTCCTGTTGGCGGCTGGTGGGTTCAGGCAATCATTTTCCTGAACCGTCGGCGCAGTTTTTTTGGCTGTACGG
>CAYHES010000038.1:0-18132 GCA_964355495.1 uncultured Acidiferrobacterales bacterium | reverse complement strand
GAAGCCGGGTAGGGTGGGCAGACAGGGCTTTCGTCTGCCCACGCTGTGTTGAATCCGCGTGGGCACAATAACGTGCCCACCCTAGTTATCGCGGCACTACTACGTCCCCGTAGGGTGCAATGAGCAACGCGAATTGCACCGGATGTCTGCTTTGCACCAGACCAGCCAGCAGCTCCGGTCGCGCCATGCCGGCACATGCCATGAACTCGCCGATGCGCACGTCAACCGGTTTTCTCCTGTTGTCAGTTTGGCGCGTTGCATAAAAAATGGCCCCATTGTCGGGGCCATACAAGACTTCAGGAGGAGAAAATAATTGTGCGGCGCGGCGTTCTGTTGCTGTGCCTGCCTGCCAGTCAGAGCAACCCACATCGATACCTTGCCACCCTCATGCACCTCGACACGCGCGACTATTTCTTCGTTTCACTGTAGGCCGTGTCACAAACCTTGTTGGATTTGTCGAAATCAACTACCAGTGCAGCACTGGTGGCCTTTGCCCCGCCGTGCGATGCATAAGCATGTACATAGGTCCAACGCTCGACACACCCGCCCGGCTGACCGGAACCGAGGGTCGTGACCTGATAGGGCTCGCCGAACCAGGAACGAATCTGTTCCTTGTTCTGCGCCCCCTTCTTCACATCATGGATGTGGGTACGATCGAACTGCTTCCCGCTGGTGGCACAGGCCGCAAGAACAACGGCCGTGACCACAGCCAAGCACAACCGGCCAAATTGGTTCCTCATGGTATGCCTCCTTATGTCAGATGCTTTTTGGCACTGCACAATCGCCTAGAACACCATGCCGAACGACAACCCTGCCGCGACATAGAAGCCGAGGTTGGCCGCGTCGGAACTCGACAGCGAAAAGAAATTGCCAATCGCCAGATTCGGATCGAGATACACCCGGTCCGTGCCGAGCGGGATCTTCCAGCCAATGTTCACGTTCACATCCGCGGCCGTTGCCGTACCGCTGTCGTTGACCGGAATGTCGGCGGGATCGCGCGACTTCCAGGTTGAGTTCCAGACACCGACCGCGCCGCCGACATAGAAGCCCTTGTGACCCTTCCCCTGCGGATAGTAGCGCGCCAGAAACTCGACACCGGGGCCGTTACCGGTTTCGGTGTACGTGCCATCCTTGTAGTCGTAATCGATATAGCCGAGCCGGGCGCCGATCGAGAAATGATTCCCGAGCAGATGCTCGTACTCAACCGCTCCGACCACGCCCACCGGATTAACAAACACGCCGGCACGGATGGTGTTTTCTCCATCGGCATGGCTGGGCAGGCTCATTCCCAGTGTCAGCAAGGTGGCACTGGCAATCGCTGTATGTCTAATTCCATTCGGGGTTTTCATGGTTTTCTCCCTAATATTCATATATTGGAATCACTCGTCAAACTCTATTCAGTGCTGACTATTCACATCCTTAGCCGGTCACCCACCTTTCAGGATGTTGATCGCGTCTCCTCTGCGGTACCTCACTGTAACTCCATTTTGGCTGCGGCAATCCGGTCTAACTGCTGCAGGCGGGCCAGCACCGCGGTCATCCGTTTAATTAATGTGAGCAGTCCTCGTTTGTTAGTGATCACGGCGCGTAACTGTACGCGGTTAACTCCTCGGTGATGGTTGTGTTCGTCGTGGGCGTTACCTCAACTTGCTTCACGTTGCCGATACCGCCGACGTAGTATCGTGTATTTGTGGCATCGGGCAGTGTCGGCACCGGGTTGCCGCTGTACACGGTCGTTTTTTTCACGACAACTTTCTTAGCTGTAAATTCGCTTGCTGGAACGTTTATAGACTCAATTGAGGTGTCTGTTACCAAATATGTACTGAGCGCAAAGTCGCCAGTGCCCTCAATTGGCCCGGGTACCCACACGAGTCCTTCGTCCTTCTCACCCACATCTGGCGGCGGGCAGAAAGGGAGGTCAGAAATTCCGTCCATGTAGCGCCCATCGGTGGTGATGGAGAACTGTCTTGCTGTTGTGCCGCTCGATAAAGTTACGCTGGATTGGGTGTGTTCGGTTACCACGAATTGGGCGCTGGAAGTGGTTGATACATTGTTAACGGTTGTTGTTTTCAGGTAAGTCATCGAATCACCCACACGCCAACGCGGACACGAGGAAGTATCTGGAGAAGTATCTGGAGTATCGTTTCCGCCGCCACACCCTGCGATGCCGAAGACGAATGCCGCCAGTGCTAACAGGTTAGAGAGTTTGCGTTGCATAACCACCCCCGTTTTTTGTTGGCCGTTGCTGTTGCCTTCACCAGGCGAAAGACACCGGTGCCATAGAGCAGTATTAACCTACTCATTCTTCAAAAGAATCTTCAACTCATTTCCACATCACGTCATCCAGCATTACTTCGTAAGGTTCATTAACAATTTCAAAACGCGCCCGTACAAATGGAGTTGGGCTGGTCAGACCAATAAACAGATCAACCCCAACCGCGCTACTGCCGCACGTACTCGATCAATGGCCAGCCCGCGTAGGGCGCAATAAGCGCAGCGCATTGCGCCGAATGCAAACCCGCCTCGCACCGCCATCGCCGTCTTCGTCCATGCGGCGCATGACGACCAGGGTCTAACAGGTTGTTGAAAAAGTGGTTCGTCACACCGGCGAAAGCCGGTGTCCAGGAATTATTATCAATGCTTTCATCGACATCCTGGATTCCGGCTTTCGCCGGAATGACGGGATTTGATGTTTTGGTGCGTTTTTCAACAACCTGCTAATGCGCCCTGCGTGAACTTGCGCACCGCCCCTATTCACATACTTGGTTTTGAATCCGCGTGGGCACAAAACGTGCCCACCCTACTTTTCACCAGCGGCCCGCCGCGGTGAGCAGCCCGGCGCGTTCCATCCGCCCGAGCGCCATGGTCATCAGCGCCGCCTGCTTCTCCAGCAATTCGATGCGCGCGGTTTGCAGGTGGCGCTCCTGTTCCAGTTCCGCGAGGCGTTCGGTCTGCTTCGCCAGCGCCGCCGTCTGCGCCTCGATGAGGCGCTGCTGCTTCTGGTATTCGTTGAGCAGCATCGGGGTGAGGTGCTGGTAGTACACGGTTTCGATTTCGCCATTGGCGGAACGTGCCACCAGTCCCGGGGCAACCTTCTCCACCTCTTCGGCAATCAGCCCGTATTGCAGGTTGCGTCCATTCGGGTTCTGGTCGGTTTTGTAGTGAAAGGTCACGGGACGCAGTTGCTTCAGGACATTGCTGCTCTCGCCCATGTCGGCGATGTCATCCTTGACGCGACGCGAGGAACTGACTGTGCCGAGCTGGCCGCTGCTGTCGATCAGCACTGGAATGGCGTTGACGACATCGGTGGTAACCCCGCGAATGCCGGCAATGAAGGCGCGGGCCTGGCCAAAGCCGATGCGGATGGTGTCGGATTCGCCCATACCTCCGACGTTGCCAACGGCGATATTATTGTCACCGGTGGACAAGTTCATGCCGGCGGCAAATCCAATGGCGATATTGTGGCCGCCGATCGTGTTGTAGGAGAGCGCACTGGTGCCATAGGCTGTGTTGTTGCTACCAGTCGTGTTGTGAAGAAGCGCCGCCTGGCCGCTCGCAGTGTTGTAGTAGCCGGTGGTGTTGTAGAGGAGCGCATTCCTACCGCTCGCAGTGTTGTAGAAGCCGGTGGTGTTGTTCTGGAGCGCCTGATGGCCACTGGCGGTGTTGAAGCTGCCGGTCGTGTTGCTCTGGAGCGCTAGCACGCCGCTGGCGGTGTTGCTGTAACCGGACGTGTTGTTCTGGAGCGCAGACGTGCCGCTGGCGGTGTTGTGGTAGCCAGTCGTGTTGCTCTGGAGCGTATACGCGCCGCTGGCGGTATTGTCAGTGCCTGACAAGTTGAAGTTACCGGCGCTAAGGCCGAGGAAGGTGTTATTTGTACCGTAGTTATGCAGGAATCGGTTGGGCCCCTTCATGATGTTCCCTGCCGAGGTCGCCGTGGACGGCACCAGCGTGATGTTACCGGTGATGCTGATGTTGGGGCTGGCGGCGTTGCCTTCCAGCGTGGTGACGCGCGCATGGTTGTTGTCCACCGCGGTTTTGACGGCCGTGAAGTTGGCGTTGACCTGTGCCGCAACGGCCGGGGTGTTGGCGGTAAAGCTGGTGAGGCCGGTGACTTCGCCCGCCAGGCTTGCCTGGGTGATGGCCAGGATGGCGGCGGAGACCACGACGCTTAGAATGGATTTGTTCATGACACGCTCCTCATGAAGCGCTGCGTTTATAAAAATCTCGTTTCGGTGTGAATACCGACCTACGACCAGTTGTCCTGATCCCAGACCAGGGTGTCCCAGTTGCTGCTGCCGCTCGTCGGAGGAGGTGGTGGCGCACCACCACCACCTCCTCCACAACCAGCGAGACTCAGCATCAAGACGACCACAGTGATGATGAGCATGAATTGGCGTCGCATGGCATTACCCTCCTTGTCTCAGTAGAGATACGCCTCGCCGGCAAAGTTGACCGAGTTGTCGATTTGATTCCCGCCGATACCGGTGGCGCTGCTGGCTTCGTTACGGGCCCCGACCGCGAGTGTGTTGCCGTCGGCCGTGACTGCGAGGGCGGTGCCGAACCAGTCGCCCGCCCCGGTGTTGGAGGCCTTCACATAGGCCTGCTGGGTCCAGGCGCTGGCGCTGCGTCACGTCATTGCATGCGTCACGTCATTGCATGCGTCACGTCATTGCATGCGTCACGTCATTGCATCGGGATCGTGCCTGTCGTGATCACCGCAGCCGGGTTCGACCCTGCGGGCACACGTCCTCCAACTTGCGCCAGGACACCGGTCGAGCTGTTGATCGCGTAGACAGAGACGTCATGGGTTCCCACATCCGCCACATAGACGAATTTACCGCTGTAGTCGACCGTAATTGATATTGGACCTGTCCCCCCGGTTGGCAGAGGAGAACCGACGGGAGCCAATTGACCCGTCGCGCTGTCAATCGAATACGTCGAGACTGAACGAGAGTTGTAATTCACGACGTAGGCAAACCTGCCGGTGGGCTCAACGGCAATTGCGACTGGGCTATCCTGCGCAGGGACCGCGGCTGCGCCCCCCGACAACGCCCCGGTGTTATCGTTTATGAAATAATGCGATACGTTGTCGGTATTTCTATTCGCTACGTTGACATACTTGCCGGAGGGGTGGGCGACGATCGCAGTGGGACTGGTTGTGCTCGGCACTGTGAGCGTCCCAACCGCCGCTAACCAGCCGGTAGTGCTATCAATGGCGTACGCCGCGATGCTGCGGGTATAAACACTCGTCACATAGACGAACCGGCCAGTAGGATCAGCTGTGATGCCGACCGGGTTCGTAACCGACACACCCACGGCAAGGCTAGTGAGAGCGCCAGTAGCGCGATTGATCGAGCAAATAAGGACGCTGTTCGCGTCGTAACTCGCCACATAAGCGAACCTGCCGCTGGGTTCGACGGCGATTGCGACGGGACCTGCACCCACCGGCGTGCGTGCGCCAACCGAAGCGAGGGAGCCGGTAGTCCCGTTGATGACGTAAGCAGAAACATCGCTGGAGCCAGTATTTAGCACATAGGCAAACCGGCCCGACGGATCAACCACCATACTGCCCGGAAGCTGCCCACCGTCGGAGATGTCCGCACCGATCCGCGCCAATGTCCCTGTTGTCGCGTCTATCCTGTAAGGGCTAATACCTTGCGACACCCTGTTTGAGACATACGCAAACTTAGGGACATAGCGCACCGGCACTAGGCTCTTTGTAACGGCCAATCGGCCGGGAAACAAGCGCGCCCGTATGGTGCCGACCGACGTGAGCGCATGTGTAGTGGCATTGATCGAATATGCCGAAACATCGTTGTGGCTGGAATTTGTCGAATAGACAAACTTGTCCGACGGGTCGACGATGATGGAGTGGCTCCCTGAGGTCGCCGATGCGCCGGCGGATATCAATGCGCCGGTGGTGCGATTAATGGCAAAGGTTAAAAGGTTGTTAGGGCTCCCATTCGTGAGCACATATGCGTACCGGCCGCTTGAATCGACCGTGATCGAGGATGGGTTTGCCCCGACAGGCACTTCCCCGATGCTGGTCAATCTACCCGTGCCGTAGTCGATGGTGTAGGCCAGAACGTTGGTCGAGGCCGAGTTGGCGACATAGACGAATCGACCTGAGGGATCGACGACGATGGATACGGGCGTCAATCCGGTGGGCATATCCTCAATCTTTGCCAGCTGCCCGGAATTGGCATTGATAACGTAAACCGAAACGTTGTTCGATGTCCGGTTGGTCGCATAGGCGTACCTGCCGGTCGGATCGACGGCAATCGCGCTGGGATCCCTGCCCGCCGCGGCGGGCAGGCCGACAAGCGTCAGCGCCCCGGTGCTGGCATTGATGGCGTACGTCGCGACGCCGTCGACGGCCGTACTCGCCACATACACAAACCGACCCGAGGGACCACCCACAGCGATGGCCGACGGACCACCGTAGGTTCCCATCGGGTCACCAAGCGCGGTCAGCGCTCCGGTTCTTCCATTAACACCAAATGCGGAGATATTGCTGGAATCGCTGTTGATGACGTAGGCGACTTCGTTGGACGGCGCAATCACGATGTCGAGCGGTCGCGATCCGCCCGTGTTCACATATCCATTGGCGCGCAGCTGGCCCGTTTCAGCATTGGCGCTGAAGATCGAGACGGTGTTGTCATTTGTATTGACCGCGTACACGAAGCGTGCAACGTAACCAACACACGTGACGCTCACATTGGTCACGTTCGCGCCGTTCACGGTGCCGTTACCGTTCGTGACGGTACAAACCTGCTCCGGCAAGTTCGGTGGATTGAGTATGGACACACTATAGGCACTGCCATCAGCGATACTCGTGGCAAAAGTAAAAGCACCGTTCCCGCCAATGCCGCGGTTATCGCCACCGTTGTTTTGCAACACCAGGTTCATACCTGTGAGGCCCGAAACCGTCCCACCGATCGTATAGCGATTGGTAACACAACTGACCGCGACGTTGGTCACGTTCGCGCCGTTCACCACGCCGCTGCCGTTGGTGACTGTGCAGGTCTGGCGCAGACTTGCTGGCTGGGTGGCCACGGTGACAGCGTAGCTCGTACCATTGGCCATGGCTGCGGAAAAGACAAAGTTGCCATTGTCTGTTACTGCGAGGTCGGTACCATTGTTGCGCAGGACAAGCCCCTCACCAGCGAGCCCGCTCACCGTGCCGCCGATGGTGTATGAGGAACTGGGGGGCACATCACCACCTCCACCTCCCCCTCCACCCCCACCACAACTGGCTAGACTCAGGGTTGCAATGATGATGGCGACGATAAATAGGGATTGGCGTTGCATGGCATTACCTTCCTTTTTTCCGCAGGTCATGACGCTCTGGTTGCGAAGCACTGCTTAACACTGCCCATAGTTCTTCGATGTTGTGAAAGCCGCTGCGCCTGCCCGCTTGCGTGTCCTCCACGATTCCGACGAGTTCCACCGCATCGTGGCTGCGCCGCTGTGGATCATCGGCTGGCGCGCGCCGGTAAATGCGCACGATGTAGCTGGTGCCGATGCCGGTGGATAACGCGCGCGTTTCACTCATGGCACCACGGTAAAACGGTGCAGGTTACGGATCGGTTACCGATTGCGCTTCGCGCGGATCACTGTTTGTTCCAGATAGCGAAGGTACAGGTATCGAAATTATTCGGATAGATGACGCTGCCTTGGCACGCCCACTCGGCGGCGAAACTCTTGTCGATCGACAGGAACACGCGCAGGTTGCCCGTCCCCGTGGCATTGGTCCAAGTGCCGAGGTAGTAGCCGTATGTGGAGTTGTAGAACAGAATCGAGGCGGTAAAGGTGCCATTGAAATCACTACCGGTTGCCGATGTGCCAGCAACCGTTGCGCTGGAGCCACCTTCCGTAACGACATTCATGCTGCTGTTCAACGCTACCGTATAGCCAGACCATGCACCGGCGATATCATTCGGGGCGTACGCAAGCGGCGGAACTGTCGCGCCCTTTTGCAGGGCACCGATGCTGCCATCCTCGTCGAGAAATCCCGCATGCGCGCCCGCGGCATCAACAAGGAATCCACCAGTAGTGGTATCGCTCAATACAAACCGGAACTTGCTGCCACCGACATTCTGGATCGTGCCGGTGAGATTGAGCGACGTACCGTTGGTGGAGTTGGAGCCGCCACGCCGTACTGCGGTAATTTGGCCGCTGGCATTGATGTCTACCGCCAACCGGGCGACGGTGGCGCTGGTGCCGTATTGGTACGAGCCGTACCAGGTTCCCTGAAGACTGGACACGGGCAAGGCGGTTGGCCCCCCGCCAGCAGCTCCGCCACCTCCCCCTCCTCCGCAAGCAGAGAGAAACACAACGGCGATCAGGTACAAACCCGCCTGAAACTTGGTGCGTGTATTCATGACACCCTCTCCTCAAGTTAAGTTGCGAACCCGTCCGGGTGGCTTGACCGTGGCACCGACTCGATGCGAAGCGCACCCTGGGTACAGGCGCAAAGTAACGCCGCTGAGGTTACCGATCGGTTACCGATTGAAGATGAGGGTTACTGCAACGCGCCGCGGATTTCCTGTTCCAGGGCGCGGGTCTGCGGGGAGGGGTCGATGCCGAGTTGGGATTTGAGGAGTTTGCGGCAGCGTTCGTAGGTCATGAGCGCCTCGGACAGCTGTTGCAGACACTGATAACAGCGCATGAGTCCCTGGTGGAAGGATTCAGTTAACGGGTCGATCTCGATTCCCTTGCGGTAGAGCGCGAGGCAATCGTCGCAGGCCTCGGTTTTACAGAGTTGCTGGGCAAGCTCGCCGAGCTGTGCGAGGAGCCGGGCACGAAGCCGCTCGCGCAGCGGCAAGAAGAAGGGCTGGTCGTCGGCCGCCAGAAACGCCCCTTGGTAAAGCTTGACGGCACGTTGGCCCGAGTCAATGGCCTTCTGGCTGTGCCCGGTGTGGAGGTTGTCGCGGCTGTCGTTGAGCAACCGCTCGAACGCCCACACGTCCACCCATACCTGGTGCGGATCGAGGGTGAGTTTGCCTTCGTTCAAGAGCAGCACGTCATTGCCGATCAGCTTGCGCAGCCGGTGCAGGGTGGCCTTGAGATTCTGGCGCGCCTGGTCGGCCTCGGTTTCCGGCCACAGGGCATCGATGATGCGCGACTCCGCCACCTCGCGTCCGCCGAGCGCAACCAGCAGCTTCAACAGCTCCAATGGCTTCTTCTGCGCCTTGCCTTCAAAGCGTACCGGTTTGCCGTCGCGCAGCAAGGAGAAGCGGCCGAGGGTGTGGATTTTCAAGGGGAAGGGCCAGGCGTCAGTAGTGGCTCTTTCTTTCGGAAACTTCAGCCGGCGGTGCAGAATGAGGCGATCGACAAGCTTTGCCTCAATGTCGTGCTCCAAGGCCACCGCACACAACAACGACATCACTACATGACGCCAGCCGGAATAGTTCATGAGATCGGTCTCGCGCATGAGCGTCAGGGCCCGGCGCAATGGCGCCAGCGCTGCGGCCTCCCCGTCCTCACACAACAGAAAATATGCCTCGGTGCAGGCCGTCTGAATCTGCAGGATCGGCGTTCCAATGGCGTCGGCCAATTGCTGCGCCTGCGCCAACTGCTCCCGCGCGGCTTGCGGCTCGCCGCATTCAAACAGGGCGTTGGCCAGCACGCTCCGGATCAGGCCCTCGGGGAACGGTATGCCGCCCGCGATGATGTGCTCCAGCGCCCGCTCGCCCAATACCCGCGCCTCGGGATAGGCGTGGCGCTGCAACGCATCCCAGCACGCGAGATAACCAAAATGGGCTCCGTCCATGGGACGGCTGTGATTGACAGCTTCGCGCATGCGCGCCAGATATTCTGCGGACGAATCGAGATCATTGTCGGACAGGCTGCCGTAGACACCCTGACCGATCATGTTGCCCAACAATACCTGAATACCGGTTTCGCGAATTATCTTCGAGCCGCGCTCAATGCTCTCGCGCCAGCGGCGGCTATCGCCAACATGCCAACCCTGTACCCCATCGTAGACACACCAGAAAATGCGGTTAATGGGATTGGCGGTGGGATGGTCGACCATGTCGCGCACCGCGTTCAACAGTGTTTCTACGCGCGCGATGTCGCCTAGCCAGGAATAGGCGAACAGCAGCCCACGCCCCAGTTGGAGCCTGGCATCTGGATCGGCGATGCGCGTGTGCATGGCGGCGGCCTTTGCCAGCCACTGCCGCAGCCGGGGATCCTGTGGGCGCCGCATCATGTATGCTCCGAGCATCGCGGATGTCACATACAATTCGATGACAGGTGATGGCGCCTGCGGGTGTTCCCGCCGCAACGCCTCAAGCGCATCGAGCCAGCGATCCATGCTGACAAACTCGTTCCACGCCGCAAGATAGGTATCAAGCAGGGTGGCAAGACTCAAATACATTCCCGCGATGTCCCTTCCCTGCTGGCGGAACATCGTGTAGGCGCGGGCATAATCCGCCATCGCATCCTTCGTTTCGCGTGGCACACGCGCACCGGCGTACCAGTACAACAGCCACGGATCTGACTCACGCCGCTCCGCGGGCAGGCGTTCGAGCCAGGTGCGCAGCACCTCGAAGCGTCCTTGCCGCAGCAGGGACTCGGCCTGGGCAAGGATCACCCCGATAGCGGGCTCGGTCTCGCCCGCCTGCAGCCACAGCTCCACCGCGTTCTCGATATCGCCGGCATCGCGCAGCAGGGCCGCGGCCGAGCAGCGCAGCTCGTTCAGCACTTCCGCGCCGAATCGGCGATTCGCCTCGGCGCGCAGGTAATCCTGAAACAGCGGGTGGTACTGGTACAACGGCCCTTCCTTGACATGGGCAGTAATAAAGTAGTTGCGATGCGCGAGATCGGCGAGAAGCCCGGCGGCGCCGGGAGTCGCGGCCAGGGCCTGCGCCACCTGTGGCCGGATGGAAGACAGCAGCGAGGTCTTGAGCAGGAAGTCCTGCAGGCGCTCGGGGGCGTGGCGCAGTATTTCGTTGGCGAAATAGTCAAACACCAGCGGGTACGCCATGTCATCGGCCGGGATATCCGGACTCAACATCGTTTCCGGTTGCTGTAGCAGGAGCATGAGGCCAGCAACCCAGCCATGCGCCCGCTTGTGCAGGCGAGAGACAGTCTTTTCGTCGAGCTTATTGCCGGCCCGTAGTTCGCTGATACCGCGCGAGTCGGCGAGGGTGAGGATCAACTCCTGGGCTCCAAGCTCCCGCACGGCATTGTTGGCCTGCAACCGCGCGTATGCCGCGGGTGGCGGAGTGCGCGAGAGTACCAGCACGTGCAGGCCGTCGGGCAGCTCGTCGAAGGCATGCGCGAGCAACTCGATCACAGGACTCTGG
Source organism: uncultured Acidiferrobacterales bacterium (assembly GCA_964355495.1). Taxonomy (GTDB): domain Bacteria; phylum Pseudomonadota; class Gammaproteobacteria; order Acidiferrobacterales; family UBA6901; genus UBA6901. The sequence continues at coordinate 6,817 of CAYHES010000038.1, read as the reverse complement.
GGCGGCAGCTCCTGAAAGTTGTCGAGAACGATGATACCCGGCGTCTTGATACGGCGATAGAGTTCGCGCGCAAAGTTGCGGGTGAAGGTGGGAAGCCCGGCATAGTATTCCGGCGTCAATGCCGGCATTGGGCGGCGACGCGGCGCGAGCGATTGCGCCGCCAGACCCAGATTGTGAAAAAACGACGCGGCATCGCCATCGCCGGCGTCGATCTGATACCACAGGTGCGCAAACTTGCGGGCCTTGAGGTAACTGGCCGCGAGCAACGTCTTACCATAGCCGCCGGGGGCGCTGATCCAGACGATCGTGTGACGGGCCAAGGCCAGATCGAGTTGCCCGAACAGGCGCGTTCGCGGGTAGATGCGTTCTGCCGCCGGGGCAGAGAGTTTGGCTAGCGTCGGAGCCCGATCCATTGTCGAGCTCCTTTTTTTGTCCACCGGTTTCCTTCCCATTTTTTGTAAGTGTGCCGGCATTGACGCTACTCGTCTACAAAAACATCGTGGCTTTGGATGATATGGTTTACATCATCCCTTCCATGCCACCCATTCCGCGTGCGTCATCGAAGGCATAACGGCTTTGCGCCCGACGTCCCCCCACATTTGAGTTGCACCCCGATTTAGAGTCCAATCCCAACGATAGCAAGGAGATTGGACATGAAGAAGCGTTCTTCAGAAGAACAGATCAGGGGCTTTCGGAACGCCACGCCCTGCGGGTGATCGGCATGAGCGCCAGCAGCCTGCGCTACCGGCCGGCCCCGGATCGCAATATCGCCTGCGCAAGACGATTGTGGCGCTCGCCGTGACACTTTATGCCCTTGAGTAGACGCCCGAGCGTGCCATCGGTTTGACCCATTCGCCCAGACGGCGAACCACTATTGGGTTGGACAGCCGATGGGCTGAACCACACATTCAGTCAGCAACAACAATGTTGGAATGTGAGACCTGACTCCGGCGTCGGGAATCTTGCCGCTATGTGGACATACTCTACGCAACGGTCTTTATGGAATTGCAACTTCAACATAACGACCTAGCGTGGCGGAATCGACGGCTTTTGCCACACTTGCCACTGCTCGTTCAATGCGCGGCCAACTGGTGGTGGTCAGCACGACAATGGCGATTTTGCGACCCGTGAGGTTTTGCTGATATCGAAGATTCTGGTCGGTTGTAACCAGAACTGAAAAGCCGCTTTCTTCGGCCCTTTGCAGAAGCTCACCGTTTTTTAGATGGTTCCAGCCCAGTTCGAAGGTCGTGGTGACCTGATGGGCGGTGAGATGCTGGCGAAGAGGAACCGGAGTGCCTTGGTCAAAAAGAACGTGCACTCAGGCCGCTTCGAGAGAACGGGCAGCGTGTTCAAGCACGGCGCGGACTTGTTCAAGCGTCACGCCCGGGAACCAGGCGATAAAGTCCAAGACTTGGGCTCCGTCTTCAAGATTCTGGAACAGGGCTGTGACAGGAACACGGGTGCCGCGAAACACCCAAGCGCCACTCACGCGTTCGGGATCGCGTTCCACAGCCGGGCAGGAAGACCAGTCAATCATGAGATTAATTGTAGACCTGGCACAGAGGCGATGCAATTTTGAAGACGGCAGCAGGCTGGGCTGAGCGAAGCCCAACAAATCCTTGGAATTGGAGGGCGCAATATGCGCAGCGCAAGGTATAGCCTCGTCCACAAAAAACAGGGGGCCGTCTCGGAGCCCTTGCTGTTACTGCGACTGACTGAAACGGCTTACATCATCCCTTCCATTCCGCCCATGCCACCGCCACCACCGCCGCCGGCAGCTTCTTCCTTCGGTATTTCGGCCACCATGGCCTCGGTGGTGATCATGAGGCCGGCGACTGATGCGGCGTTCTGCAATGCAGTACGTGTCACCTTGGTCGGGTCGAGGATGCCCATTTTCAGCATGTCGCCGTACTCGCCGGTGGCGGCAAGGAGGGATTGAGTTGACGCCGTTGTGCTAGAATTCCCTACGGTAGCGAGCCGAGGCATCCATCCATGATCTACACCATCAAGGCCATTGTTTTTCGCGGCGAGGAGTCCGGTTACGTCGCCGAGTGCGCGGAACTACCCGTGGTGACGCAGGGCGCAACGCTTGACGAGGTGACGCAGAATCTGCGTGACGCGATCGCGTTGCACCTTGAGGGGGAGAGTCTCGCGGAACTCGGTTTTACGAGTAGCCCACCGATTATCGTGAGCTACGAGATGGAGCCGCTGCGTGCCCAAGCTTAAAAGGCTAAGCGGACGCGAAGTTATTGACATTCTCCAAAAGTTCGGTTTTACCGTTGCCTCACAAAAAGGCAGCCATGTAAAACTCGTTCGAGCCCTGGCTGGCGGAGAATGACAGACGCTCACCGTTCCCTACCATCCTGAACTCGATACCGGTACCTGCCGCGCCATCCTCCGGCAGGCGAGCCGGTATATTCTTGTTACGGATTTGCATCCGTATTTCTATAGCGATTGAGGCCCACCTGTTTGGCTCGCCAATAAAAAAGGCCCCGTTGCCGGGGCCCTTCTCATTACTACGGTGAAGCGGATGACTTACATCATGCCTTCCATGCCACCCATTCCGCGTGCGTCAGGGAATCTCGATAGTTCCGCTTCGGGCGCCCGCCCTCTCGCGGACGTACAGACAAGGGTGGGCACGTCGTGTGTGCCCACGTGATCCGTAAAATCCCTGCACCCTTTCTCGCGTGGGCACTTCGTGCCCACCCTACTCGACTTCTACGCAATTCTGGCTACCGCGGTTTCCGTTACCCGCCACGACAACTTCTCCGCGTTGTTTTGCTGTTCAAGCTGCAACATGGAATCCAGCGGCAACCGCGGATGCGGCAGGCGATGCGGATGCGGCACATGCGGCCGGTGATAATATGGGCAACCGGATATCACAAAAGACATGCCCAGCAAGGCGAGTACTGCCAGAATCTTTGCTTTGTTTTTCATAGGCGTTCTCCGTATCCCTGATTGTTTTGGTGACACTCAAAACGGATGGCGTCACTATTCTGCTGATGCCAAGGCATTCTTCGGCGCATCGGTACATTTGTCAATATAACCAATGACGCCTTGAAGGCCCGGCACCATGGCCTTCAGTGCAAGCAAACTTGCGCGAGCGTTACCGGCACGGTGCCTGCTATTTCTTGTTGCGCGAGTAGTCCTGCAGGAGCTGGCGGGCACACTCTGCCGCAATGTTGGTAACGGTTTGCTTGATCTTGGCCTGCACTTTTTTGCTTTCGCTGGTCTTGAGATCGGCCAGCACGATGCGCCCGCCGTAGGAGTTACCGCTGCCGCCGTAGCCGCATCTGCCGACGTTCCAGAGCGTCTTGCCGTCCTCCAGGCGCGTGAGCCGCGACCGGACCTGCATGGTAATCGTGTAGGTTTGCCAGTCGATCGGCGTGAACTGGAAACCCCAACGCTCGACCCAGACTTCGAGCACTGAACCGCTCTTGAGCCTGTCCTTGAAAATCCCCGCGTCCGAAACCACCGGCAAAGGCGCGGCCTCGCGCTCGGTGCGCAGGTTGCCGAGACCGGCGCTTTTGGCGAGCGCCCTGGTGAATTGATTGGCGACCTCAAGAGCCGGATCGTAGTTTCCGAGGTTGCTCTGTATCTCGACGCCGTTCGGCGTGTCGTGCAGCTTGACCCTGACGTATGAGTGTCTGACGGTCGGCGGGTTGACCTGCGGTGTCGGCGTTACATAATGCACGACATGGATCGCCGGCTGCTTGCGCAGCGCCGCGCGCCCCGAGTCGTCGAGAAAGACCTGCTTCGACGCACAGGCCGGGAGCAGCGCCAGAAATACGAGTGCGACGAACGCAGCGTGAATGTGGCGCCGACCTGAAAATATTCTTTTCATTTCTTTTCTCCTAATCGGGAGACTCCAGTCCCCGTTCTGTACTACTAACAGTAGCCCATCCTGGTTCCACTTCCGCGCACCTTTGAACACTACAGGAGCTACGGAGAATGATGTGGTGCGCAAGCGCACCCTACGTTTGCTCTGCATTAAACCAACAGTGAAGTAGGGTGCGCTTGCGCACCATCGCCACTCAAACTTCGCCGCGTAGGGCGGGCATTGCCCACCGCCAGCGGTGTGCGCACCCACCCTACCGCATGGGCATCTGCGTAGCGGCACCACCGAGGCCGACCGCGCGGACGGCTCGCGGCTTACCCCTCCCCACAACCAAGCCGGGTGGGCACGTTATTGTGCCTGCGCGGATTCAAAACAGCGTGGGCAGACGAAAACCCCGTCTGCCCACCCTACCCGACTGGATGGTGCCGGTAAACATCACTGCAACGTAAAGCGCGTGTCGATCATCGAACCGGCCACGGAGCCCGTGGCGGCGGCCGACGTCGCGCCATACAACCGGCGTCCGGTGTAAAGCGTGGCGCTTGCCGCCGTGTTATCGGACGCGCACGCAAAGCCGTCCGGCGCTCCTCCGGTACCGCCGATTTCAAGCACCAGGTTGTCGCGGCCGTTGTAGGCAAACGGCGTGGTCAGGGGAATCTCGACCCAATCACCGGCGCTGACTGCGGGCAAATTGAGCGTGCCGTTAAATACCGTTACCGGGCTTGTCAGGTTGGTGGCGAAGGTAGTGCCCAAGGTGGGCGCCGTACCGTGACTCAGCGCCACGGTGTAGATAAACCCTGTTTCGGCGATACCGCCTTGGCCGGTACGGCACGCGATCTTTGTGATCGTCCCCCGGGTGCCGAGCTCCGCAGCGCGATACAGGTACTGGCGCTTGCCGTCGGTGTCCCTGAACGGGAAACTGTCTAAGGCGGCGGTCATCGCCGCCGGGGTGATCGCGTCCAGGCTGCCGCCGGCGAATCGGAACTTGCTGTCGTAAGCCCAGTCGTTAGTGCCTGGATCGATAAACGTGGATGAAGTTGTCTGTGGGCCGCCCGTGCTGTGCGCGCGCACCACGACACCTCCCAAAGATGCAGAAATACGGGTCTCTACTATCAAGTTGTCTACGCCATTATAAGTGAACGACCCATCCGGAATCGGGATCCAGAAGTAGCTCCCCGCAGGCAGGCCTGCAGGGATGCTGAGGCTTACATTGTTCGCTACTGTCACCGGTGTGTCAGAATAATTGTTATTGCCCAACAGGTGCCCAGCAAGCTCAGCGCGAGTGGAATGACCAAGCTTCAGCGTCACAGTAAACGTGCTCTCGGCGGTGGTGGCGGATACGAGAGGAAACGCGATCCCGGTGAGCGGACCGGAACCATTGATATCGGAGGCGTAGTAGAGAAACTGTACATCCCGGGCGGCGCCCGGCGTATCAGTAAACGGACTCCCTGCGCCAATCGCGGCCCCGGTTGTGTTCAGAACGGCATTGTTCCCCCCGGCGAAAGTGAACTTCATGTCGGCGAGACTGTTCCAGACGGAACCGGTGGGCGCCGTGCGATCGGTGACGTTCCAGATCAGCGCCGTGTACACCGGGCTCGCGTCGTGGGCGTCGAGAACGGTGTTTGCGGTGCAAACGTCGGACTCGATGTCCACGATCAGGTTATCCACGCCGTTGTAGTTGAATGCGCCACTCAAGGGGACGGTGAAATAGTCGCCCAACGCTCCGGCGGGTATCGTGAGCGTGGCCGGGCCAAACACCGTCGTTACCACGCCCCGTCCCGACGTGGCGTTGTTGGCGAAGGTGGTGCTGAGGGTAGCGGCGGCAACATCCCGGTGCACGAGCTTGATGGTGACGTTCGGGCAGCTATTGCCCGCCGAGGCCGCGCCGAATCGGAAGGCCAGAGACCGCAGTGGGCCGGATCCTTTAATATCCTGGGCCCGGACCAAGGCCTGATAGCGGTTGGAACCTGCGCCCGAAGAGAAAATGCCGAGCCAGTCCCCGGCACTAACGCCCGAAGGCGCGGCGGGCAAGACCGCCGTTTTGGTAAAGCTGGCCGCCGCAGGGGCCGGCGCGGCAGCTGCGCCGCCACCGCCGCCACCCCCGCAGGCGGCGGGCAACGCGAACAGCGATGCGATTAGTGCGGTAAAGAATCTCCGATGTGTTGCGATGTGTTGTTGCATGATGTTTCTCCACATTGAAATTGAAACTGAAAACATTGCCCTCATTGCTCGATCAGCATGAAGTTGTACGGTTCGAGCACACCGACAGGTGTGTTAAGGGCGATGCCGAAGAGCATGAACTTGCCGCCCACCTGGTTGACCACGGCGATCATTTGGTGGTCACCACTCGGGTCGGAAAAGTTGAAGCGAATGAGGCCGTGCTCCGGCTGCGTGGCACTGTCGAGGTGCGCCAGGCCGTTGTTAAGCGGACGCGAAGTTATTGACATTCTCCAAAAGTTCGGTTTTACCGTTGCCTCACAAAAAGGCAGCCATGTAAAACTCGTTCGAGCCCTGGCTGGCGGAGAATGACAGACGCTCACCGTTCCCTACCATCCTGAACTCGATACCGGTACCTGCCGCGCCATCCTCCGGCAGGCGAGCCGGTATATTCTTGTTACGGATTTGCATCCGTATTTCTATAGCGATTGAGGCCCACCTGTTTGGCTCGCCAATAAAAAAGGCCCCGTTGCCGGGGCCCTTCTCATTACTACGGTGAAGCGGATGACTTACATCATGCCTTCCATGCCACCCATTCCGCGTGCGTCAGGGAATCTCGATAGTTCCGCTTCGGGCGCCCGCCCTCTCGCGGACGTACACGTCGTCCTGGCGATAAGCCAGGAATTCCTTAGTCGGTGTTAATAAATAAAGGTAGCAATTGACACGGGGAAGTGATATGCTTTCCGCTCATGGATACGCTACCCAGATTGAAACTGCGTATTCCACGCGATTCGGCCACTGATTCCAGCAACATCCGGCCACTGA
>CAYHES010000037.1:0-18146 GCA_964355495.1 uncultured Acidiferrobacterales bacterium | reverse complement strand
CACCCCGGCCCTCTCGCCCTCACCCTCATTCCCTCTCCCGCAGGGAGAGGGAGGCGAGCCGGTGCGCGCTGGGCGCGCACTTGTTCACCTTGGGGAAAAAACGACACGCACTATTTAGCGACCGGATCAGTAAATTCATGAAGCACGATGAACCGATGGATGATATTGCCGCCTTGTTTGCACGCGAGACAGGGATCAGGCTGGCCCTGATTTTTGGATCGCTGGCAAAGGGGCGCGCGCGCAGCGACAGTGATGTGGATGTGGCCGTGGCGGCGGACAGGCCGCTGGATCTCGGGACGAAGATGCGGTTGATTGAACAGTTGGCTGTTCTGACCGGCCGTCCCATCGACCTGGTTGATCTGCAGGTGGCGGATGGCTTGATCCTTAGCCAGGTACTGGTTGAGGGGAGGCTCCTTTTCTGCAGGGACTACGCCCTCTACGCGCGTCTGATGCAGCGAATGATCTTCGATCAGGAAGACGCGATGCGTTATCATCGCCGAATTCTTGCAGTGCGGAGAAATGCGTGGATAAGCGCCTGATCGAGGAAAAGCTGGAGTCCTTGCGCCGATGCGTGCGACGATCAATGTAGGGTGCGCCCTGCGCACCAAGCTGCGGCTTATCTAAGCCAACGGTGCGCAAGCGCACCCTACAATTAATAACGGCAAGGTACACCGAGACGTCTTCTCATGAACTACGAACTATCCGGTGGTCGGCTCAATAATTATCAGGTAATCGACTGGCAGATCGTGTTCGACATCAGTCGCCGTTATCTTGATGACTTCCGGGTGTTCGCCCGGGAAGTTTCCACAAAACTATAGCGCCTGTTATCGCAATGACCAAAATCACAAAAGCTGTATTCCCGGTCGCCGGTCTCGGCACACGCTTCCTGCCTGCCACCAAGGCAAGCCCGAAGGAGATGTTGCCGATCGTGGACAAGCCGATCATCCAGTACGCCGTGGAGGAGGCGATCGCGGCCGGCATCACCGAACTTATTTTTGTTACTGGCCGCAGCAAGCGCTCTATCGAAGATCATTTCGACAAGGCCTATGAGCTGGAAACAGAACTCAAGGCACGTGGCAAGGACCGATTGCTGGAGACGCTACAGAACATGTTGCCATCCAATGTTTCCTGCGTGTATATCCGCCAGAGCGAAGCCCTGGGGTTGGGGCATGCCGTGCTCTGCGCCCGACAGGTGGTAGGGAATGAACCGTTTGCCGTGCTGCTCGCCGACGACCTCATCCATGCCAATCCGCCGGTGCTCAGACAGATGGTGGATCTCTATAGCCATCACCATAATTCCATAATCGCGGTGCAGCAGGTCACTCGCGAGGAAACCCGTCAGTACGGCATCGTGAAGACCCGTCCGTGGGATTCCGGCCTGCACAAGCTGGATGGTATCGTGGAGAAACCGGATCCGGACAAGGCCCCGTCCACGCTTGCCGCCATTGGACGCTACATCCTGACACCACGCATCTTCGAGCATCTGGCAAGCGTGCAGGTCGGGACGGGTGGCGAGATCCAGCTCACCGATGGCATCGCCAGCCTGCTCGCCCGCGAGCAGGTGCTGGCCTACGAATTCAAGGGCAAGCGCTACGATTGCGGCAGCAAGCTCGGCTATCTCGAGGCCACTGTGGAATTCGCCCTGCAGCACCCCGAGCTCAAGGACAGCTTCCGCCAGTATCTGGGAAAGCTCAAAATTCATGGCTGAAGCAGTATCCAGTTCTGGCCGATAGTCGCTACTCCAGCGGTAGTATCGGCTTTGGTCTGTCGATATAATCGCGCTGAGCAAGTGTAGCCACCAGAAGGAGAGACGCATGCCCAACAAACTCATGATCGTGATGGTCAACACCGATCCCACCAATGGCGCGGAGTTGGGCGCGCCATTCTTTCAGGCCGCCGTGGCCGCGGCCATGGAATACGATGTGGAGGTAATTCTGACGGCGCGCGCTGGTGAGCTCGCGATCAAGGGCGTGGCAGAAAAACTGTATGTCCAGGAAGGCAGCCCGAAGAGTGTCTACGACTTCATCAAGGACGCGCACGAAGCGGGTGTGAAGTTCAAAGTCTGTACGCCGACGCTCGAACTGTGGGGCCGCGATCTTATTCCGGAGATCGAGGAAACCGTGGGTGGCGCGTACATCATCAGCCAGGCCATGGATGACAATACCGTCACCTTCACTTACTGAACCGAGCCAGCCCTTTCTTGTCGGCAGTTACTCCAGAGCAGGCGTGGGAGGTCTTCCAGCAGGCGGACCGCCTGTTTGCCGAACCGCAGGTTGAAGCCGCCCTGGATAACATGGCGGCTGCCATCGGACAGCAGCTTGCCGGCACCAATCCGGTCGTGGTCTGTCTCATGAACGGCGGTGTCGTGCCGTTCGGAAAACTCCTGACCCGTTTGCAATTCCCCCTGCAGGTCGATTACGTGCATGCCACGCGCTATGGCGCGCGCCTCAAGGGCGGCGAACTGGAGTGGATCGCCGGACCGTTTGTGCCGGCGCGTGACCGCACCGTACTGCTGGTGGACGATATCCTCGACGAAGGCACGACCCTGGCGGCCATCGAGGCGCGTTACCGGGCGGACGGCGCCAAGCGCGTTTTCAAGGCGGTTCTGACGCGCAAGGACCGACCGCGGAAAGTGGCGATCGATGTTGATTTCGTGGGGCTCGAGATTCCCGACCGCTACGTGTTCGGCTACGGCATGGACTACAAAGGCTACCTGCGGAATGCCCCCGGCATCTACGCGGTGGCGGCCGTGCACGAAAAATAATTTCCTTCTTCAGGCGTACCAGGCATGCAGCTCGTAGCGATCATCGGTGGCAGTGGACTGACCAACCTCAAGAACCTGGAAATCACCCGGCGCGAAGTGCTGCGCACACCATTCGGCGAGCCGTCGGCGCCGCTCGTATTCGGCCATCTCGGCGGCCAGAATGCGGTGTTTCTGGCGCGTCATGGTCATGGCCACACCATCCCGCCGCATGACGTCAACTACCGCGCCAACATCTGGGCGCTCAAGGAAGTCGGCGCCAGCCATGTGATCGCCGTGAATGCTGTCGGCGGCATAACGCCTGCGATGACGTCAGGCAGCCTGGTTTTCCCCGACCAGATCATCGACTACACCTATGGGCGCGTGCATACCTATTTCGGAATTGAACAGAAGTCCGTCACGCATATCGATTTCACTTTTCCGTACTGCGAGGAGTTGAGGCAGGTGCTGGTGACAGCGGCGCAGCGTGCGCGCCTGGCGGCGGTAGGGCAGGGCACCTATGCCGCCACGCAGGGCCCGCGGTTCGAGACCATCGCCGAAATCCGCCGGCTGGAACGTGACGGCGGCGATATCGTCGGAATGACCGGCATGCCGGAAACGAGTCTCGCGCGTGAGTTGGGCTTGTGTTATGCCTGTATCGCCGTGGTCGCCAACCCGGCGGCCGGCAAGGCAGCTGGTGTCATCAGCCTGAAGGAAATCGAGCGCACCCTGGAATCGGGCATGGAAAAGGTGCGTAGTTTGCTGGAGCAGGCGCTGCCGGCGCTGGTCTCCCGCTAGGGGCCTGACAGCTCAGGTCGCCCCGGCTGCTGAGGGCGGTGCCCGCAATCGCAATCAAGATCTACCCGCAGTTGGTTGCGATATCAGCTTTATAGTTTCTCTTTTCCCTTTTCCAAATCCAACGGCATTACGCGCACCAGCACCCCGAGCCTGGGGTGATCGAAGTAGTGCGTCTCCTGGCTCTTCAGCTTGCGCTGTTCGCTGAGTCGATAGACGACGTTCCCTGATCCTGTCGAGATGTCGCGGAACAGAAGATCGACGTCCAGGTGCAGGTGCCGGCTCATAAAGAAGCGAATCGTCCCTTCCAGCTCCGCGGGATTTGCGGCCATTACCCGCACCGGCTTGGCCACCGTCTTGGCGTCAATCGTCTGCTGCCAGTGTTGATGCGCGAGCACGCGGAAATGGCCGTCCTGGTCGAGCAGGTTGGTGAGGGTAGGGTGCAGATAGGGCTCGCTCACGGCCGCCTCGGGTGTCACGGCGTTTTCCAGTTTTTTTACCCGCGCCTCGGCGTCCCTGGCCAGCATCTCATCGCCGATCAACTCGGGCAGGCGGTTCTCAAATACAACAATCTCGATCTCGTAGGTGCTTTCTTTCTCCGCGGATGCCGCGCGTGCCGGCAATGCGCTGAGCAGGCCGAATCCAAACATCAGTAGTAGTGCGATGCGCATGGTGATTTCCTCGACTCTCGGCGGCATTATAGTATGTAATTAAACCAGACGGAATTCAGGAACAGGACATGACCGTACGGCGTGTATTGAAAATGGGCGACCCACTGCTTTTCAAGGTGGCGGAGCCGGTGCAGGAGTTCGATAGTCAAGAGTTGCATGCCCTTATTGGCGACATGTTCGACACCATGGCCGCGCTCAATGGCGCCGGCCTGGCCGCACCGCAAATCGGGATTTCCCGGCGCGTGGTGATTTTCGGCGTGGAGGCCAATCCGCGTTATCCGGATGTGGAACCGGTACCGACAACGGTGCTCATCAATCCCAGCATCGAGTTGCTGACGCAGGACACCGAAGAGGGATGGGAAGGCTGCCTGAGTGTTCCCGGAATGCGCGGGCTCGTCAGCCGCTGCACGCGGCTGCGTTACTCGGGCTTCGACCAGCATGGCAAGCCGCTCGCACGCGAGGCACACGGCTTTCATGCGCGTGTGGTGCAGCACGAATGCGATCATCTGGATGGCATTCTCTACCCGATGCGCCTCAAGGACATGCGTTTGTTCGGGTACGAGGACGCGTTGTTTCAGGAGATGTAACAGCGCGCCAAAGTTTTCCTTCCCCTTCAAGGGGAAGGACAGGATGGGGATGGGTGTTCGATCTCGATGCACGCAACCCCATCCCCTCCCTAACCCTAGTGAATGAAGCCCCATTCACTAAGGGGAGGGAACTTGTATGACCGAAAGGTCCGTTAAATACGAAGCACTTCACCAGGGTGGGGATGGGTCCATGAAGGGACAAACCAATCGATTTATTCTCCGGAAGCGTGTGCAACGCCTGCTACGATCAAACATGACAGTGGCGGAGCGAAAGCTGTGGCAGCGATTGCGTGGTAAGCGGTTATATGGCTGGAAGTTCCGACGACAACACCCGTATGGAAATTACGTTCTGGATTTTGTGTGCCTCGACGCCAAGCTGGTCGTGGAAGTGGACGGTGGGCAGCATGTTGAGCGCCGACAAGTCGATGAAGCTCGTGACGCCAACCTGAGAGCCGCTGGGTTTCAGGTGCTGCGATTCTGGAACAACCAGGTGATGCAGGAATTGGAGACGGTGATAGAGGTGATTGTTGCTGCCTTGCCAATTACCCCATCCCCATCCCGGCCTTCCCCTTGAAGGGGAAGGAGCAAGATGTCTGACCGGCCTTCAGCTTGAAGGGGAAGGAGCGAGTGCGTTTGGCGACAGTGCGATTTGGATGTGATTCCCTCCCCTTCAAGGGGAGGGTTAGGGAGGGGATGGGGTGCGCCGCGCCGCATGACGATGCTCACTGAACAGTCGCGGTCAGCGCACTGAGCAGTGTCTGCAGCGCCGCCACGCGCGATTCGGCATCCGGCATATCCGCCGTAATCCGCAATTTGTTCTGACCATCCAGCCGGTAGAGTCGTGGCGCCGTCTGCAACAGGCGGATGATTTTTGCCGGATCGACGTTCGGTTTGTCCACGAACTCGATGCGCGCGCCCTTCGGCCCCGCCTCGATCTTGCGTACGCCCAGGGGATTTGCGCGCAAGCGCAGCGCGCTGATTTCAAACAGCACCTTCGTCGCCTCTGGCAGCGGGCCGAAGCGGTCGATGGTTTCGGCCATGAGGTCTTCGAGCTCCCCGCGGCTGCGGGTGCCGGCGATGCGCTTGTAGTGCACCAGGCGCATGTGCACGTCCGGCAGGTAGTCGGCCGGCAACAGCGCCGGTACGTGCAGGTTGATGTCGGCGCCACTCGAGATCGGTGTCTCAAGGTCCGGCTGACGTCCCGCCTTGAGTGATTCCACCGCGCGGTTCAGCAGGTCGCTGTACATCGCAAATCCCACCTCATCGATTTGTCCGCTCTGCGCTTCGCCCAGCAGCTCGCCGGCACCGCGAATTTCAAGGTCGTGCGAGGCGAGCGCAAACCCTACCCCCAGATCTTCCAGCGCGGCAATTGCCTCCAGGCGTTTGAGTGCATCGCCGCTCAGTGCGGCGCGAGGCGGGATCAGCAGGTAAGCGTAAGCGCGGTGGTGCGAGCGACCGACGCGCCCGCGCAGCTGGTGCAACTGCGCCAGGCCGAACTTGTCGGCGCGCTCGATAACGATGGTATTGGCGGTCGGGATGTCGATGCCGGTTTCGATAATGGTGCTGCACAGCAAGATATTGAAGCGCTGGTGGTAGAAATCGAGCATCACGCGTTCAAGATCGCGCTCCGGCATCTGGCCATGGGCAATGCGGATGTCGGCCTCCGGCACAAGCTTTACCAGTCTTTCCAGCATCCGCTCCATGGTGCGCACATCGTTGTGCAGAAAGAACACCTGGCCGCCGCGCCGGATTTCGCGCTGGCAGGCCTCGCGGATCAGCGCGTCGTTCCATTCGAGCACGAAGGTCTTGATGGCGAGGCGCGATTGCGGCGGCGTGCCGATCAGCGAGACATCGCGCATGCCGGATAGCGCCAGGTTGAGCGTGCGTGGCACCGGCGTGGCGGTGAGCGTCAGGATATCCACCTCGCTGCGCAGTTTTTTGAGTCGTTCTTTTTGACGCACACCGAAGCGGTGTTCTTCGTCGATGATCACGAGTCCGAGGCGCTTGAAGTGCACATCGTCCTGCAACAGCCGATGGGTGCCGATGACGATGTCGATCTTGCCGTCGGCCAGTGCCGTAATCGCCTTGTTGATTTCGGCCTGGCTGCGAAAGCGTGACAGCACTTCGATTCTCACCGGCAAATCCGCGAACCGGTCGCTGAAGTTCTGGAAATGCTGCTGGGCGAGCAGGGTGGTGGGCACGAGCACCGCCACCTGTTTGCTGTTATGCACGGCGAGAAACGCGGCACGCAGCGCCACCTCGGTCTTGCCGAAACCGACGTCGCCGCACACCAGCCGGTCCATGGGACGCGCTGCCTCCATGTCGTGCAGCACTTCGTCGATGACGCGTGTCTGGTCGGGTGTTTCTTCGAACGGAAACGCGGCGGCGAACGCATCGTAGTGGTCGTCCGGCGTCGCGAACGCATGGCCGGCGCGGCTCTGGCGCAGTGCCTGGATCTCGAGCAGTTCCACGGCCGCATCCCAGGCCTTTTCGCGCGCGCGCCGCTTGGCCTTGTCCCAGGCATCGCCGCCGAGTTTATGCAGCGGCGCCTGATCCGGATGGGTGCCGGTGTAGCGCGTGACCCGCGCCAGGTCCGTGACCGGAATGTAGAGCTTGTCGCCACCCTGGTATTCGAGTGTCAGGAATTCGGTCGGGCCGTCGCCCACATCCATGGTTTGCAGGCCGCGGTAACGGCCGACGCCATGATCTTCGTGCACCACCGGATCACCCAAATGCAATTCGGCCAGATCGCGGATGACCGTGCCGATATCGCGATTGGCCTGCGAGCGCCGCCGGCGCTGCGCGGCGCGTTCGCCATAGAGCTGCGGCTCGGTGATGACGGCGAGTGCCGGATCAGACAGCCACAGGCCCTTTTCCAGATCGGCGACCGTGAGCGCGAGTGGCGCCGCCGTGGCGACAAATGTCGGCCAGTCCGCGCAGGGCTCGGGATAGAAACCATGGTCGTGCAGCAAGGCGCGCAGCACTTCGCGCCGCCCAGGTGTTTCGGCGACCAGCAGCACGCGCCCCTGGTACTGTTTCAGCCAGTCGAACAGCGCGGCGTGCGGCACCTCGGCCTTGGCGCTGACCGGTAGTACGGGCGGCAGCCGGGTATCGAAGGTCAGCGTTTCGCCAGACGGCTGGGCTGCATCTTCGGCGAATGGCGTCAGCCGCACCTGTGCATAGCCGTCGAGGGCAGCAACAAGATCGGCGGGCTCAAGAAACAGCTCCCCGGGTGGCAGCACCGGCCGGTCCGGATCGGTGCGCAGGATGCGATAGCGCTCCTCGGTTTCCTGCCAGAAGACCTGCGTGGTTTCCTCGATCCCGTCCTCGATGATGCACAGCGTGTTCTCCGGCAGATAATCGAACAGGCTGGCAGTGGTCTCGAAAAACAGCGGCAGGTAGTACTCGATGCCGGCCGGTGCCGAGCCCTTGCTGACCTCGCGGTACAGCGCCACCTTCTGTGGGTCGCCCTCAAAGCGGGTGCGGAACGCCTGGCGGAAGCGCTGGATGGCCTCGGGCTGGAGCGGAACCTCGCGTGCTGGAAGTAGTCTCATCCCAGGTAGCTTCTCCCCAGAGCGTTGGCTTTCCGCATCGAACAGGCGAATGGACTCAACTTTTTCCCCGAACAGGTCGATACGGTAGGGTGCCGGTGCACCCATTGGGAACACATCCACGATGCCACCGCGCACGGCGTACTCCCCGGGTTCCATGACCTGTGCGACCGACTGGTAGCCGGCCTGCTGCAGGCGGGCACGAAATGCCTCGATGTCGAGGGCGGAGCCGGCATTCAGCAGAAAGGTGTGCCCGGACACGTAGGCCCCCGGCGGCAGACGGTGCTGCAGGGTGGCGGCGGTGAGCAGCACAATGCCACGGGTTAGCTCTGGCAGCCGGTACAGGGTCAGGAGCCGCTCGGAGATGATGTCGGGGTGCGGGGCGAAGGCGTCGTACGGCAGGCTCTCCCAGTCCGGAAACGGCAGCAGCGGGACACGCTCGGTCCCACCGAGATAAAAGCGGATCTCATCCTCGATCTGCCGGGCGGTGCGGGTATCGCGGGTGATGACCAGCAACGGACCGGCGTGCTTCTCGGCAGCGCGGGCAATGGCCAGCCCCCGACCCGAGCCCAGTAGATGTCGCCAGCGCAGGCTCGCACCAGGCTGCTGCGGCCAGCGAGGCAGGATCGGCGAGCACGGCTCGTCAGAATCGACGGTGGGCGGCAGGGAAGGCAAGGACGATGACGAGGCTCGGCGTTTTGGGGTCGGTATTGTACCCGATCCCCACCCATGCGGCGGCTGGTTCAGGCCCGGGTGGCTGGAAGCTAAATGACCCCCGGGCAAAGCCGGGGCTTATTTGGTGAGCGTCCAAAGGCGCCGCCACACCGTGAGCCGCCTGAAGGCGGCGGATGGTTTTGCCTCTCCCCCTTCAAGGGGGAGGCCGGGAGGGGGATGGGGTGATCTTGCGAATACCGAGGCCACCCCATCCCCACCCTGACCCTCCCCTTGAAGGGGAGGGAATGTCACATTGAGTCGGCTTGATCTGAACTCAACCACGGCATAGGTCAAACCTTTACCTCTGTGAGTTAAGAAGACATTTGACAAATGGATACTTCTATTGTTCAAATGGTTAGGCAGAGTATCTAAACTAGAAACGGAGGGGTGGCTGAATGGCACGGAAATCCGGTTACAAGGTTGGTGATGCGGTGTTCTACCCGGCGGCGGGGGTCGGCGTCATCGAAAGCCAGGAAGACGTGTTTCTCACCGGCAATATCGAACCCTGTTTCGTCATTCGCATTCTGGAAAGCGGCGCCACCATCAAGGTGCCGCTCGCGAATATGGAAACGAATGGCATCCGTCAGCTGCTCGACGGCAAAAAGGTCAAGGACCTGTACAAGGTGCTGTCCGGTTCGGGCAAGGATCGCTCGACGGCCGGCAACCAATTGGAGCGTTGCCGGGAATTGGCGCGCAAAGTGAATGCCGGCTCGTGCATGGAGATCGGCGAAGTCGTGCGCGACCTGCTGCGCTGGAAGTCCCAGAAAAGTCTGTCGTTCGAAGAAGTGCGCCTGTTGCAGACCGGTTGCAATCACCTTGCACGTGAGGTTGCGGTTGTCTCCGGCATCTCGCCGGAAGACGCGATCCACAGAATCCGCGAGCAGGTCGGCGTCGCAGCCTGACGTCCAGTCCCCGAGCCCCCTTGGCCACCGCGTCTGCTCCCGCGCTTTGGGCGGTGGTGCCAGCCGCTGGCGGCGGCGCGCGTATGCGTGCCGCTCGCCCCAAGCAGTATCTTCCCCTCCTTGGTCGTGCCATGTTGTTGCACACCCTCGAACGTCTCGGGCACTATCCGCGCCTGCGCGGTCTGGTGGTCGGCATCGCCGCGGACGATGCCTACTGGCCGACACTGGCCGCCGAGACCCCGACCCTGCTGACCACCTATGTGGGCGGCGCGGAACGCGCCCAGACGGTCCTGAACGGCCTGCGCGCGCTGGAGACGTATGCCGCACCCGATGACTGGGTGTTGGTGCATGACGCGGCGCGCCCGTGCGTGCGGCATGCCGATGTCGACAGTTTGCTGGCGGCTGTCGCCGGCCATGCCGACGGCGGTCTGCTGGCCCTGCCGCTGAGCGATACGGTAAAACGCGCTGACCACAATGGCTGTATCGAAGAAACCGTGGCGCGCGCCGGGCTGTGGCGGGCGCTGACGCCGCAGGTCTTCCGGCTCGCGGCCCTGCGCGCTGCGCTCGAATCGGCCATGCGTGCCGGCGTTGAAATCACCGACGAGGCCTCGGCCATGGAATACAGCGGCGCGCGCCCGCGGCTGGTGCATGGGCACGCGGACAATATCAAGATCACCGTGCCCGAGGATCTGGCGCTGGCCGAACTCTTCCTGCGCGAACAGGAGCGCGAATCCCGATGATGCGTGTTGGTCATGGTTATGATGTGCATCAGTTGGTTGCCGGACGCGATCTTGTTCTCGGCGGGGTAAAAATTCCGCATGCCAAAGGCCTGCTGGGACATTCGGATGCGGATGTGTTGCTGCACGCAATCTGCGACGCCTGCCTCGGTGCCGCCGGCCTGGGCGATCTTGGCCGGCATTTCCCGGACACCGATCCGCGCTACAAGGGCATCGATAGTCGCGATCTGTTGCGCCATGTCGAGGCGCTGCTCGATGAGCGCGGCTGGCGGCTGGAAAACGTGGACAGCACCATCATCGCGCAGGCCCCCAAGCTTGCGCCGCACATCCCAACGATGGTGGCCAACATCGCAGCCGATCTCGGCATCGGCGCCGACTGTATCAACGTCAAGGCTACCACGACGGAAAAACTCGGCTTCGCCGGACGTGAAGAGGGCATCGCTGCGCACGCGGTGGTGTTGTTGTCGTCGATCGCCGAACGGCCAGGCGGCTACGACATCATTCCCTGAGTGCAACGCAGCCGGTCTGGCTCAGGCCTTCTTGAGCAGCACGTACACCGCACCGGTACCGCCGTCGTTGGGACGCGCCGAGCAGAACGCCAGTACCGCATCCATCTGCCGCAGCCAGCTGTTTACCTTCACCTTCAACACCGGCAGCTTGGCCAGCGAGCTCAGACCTTTGCCGTGAATAATGCGCACACAGCGCTTGTTGTGGATGCGTGCGTTGTGCAGAAACCGGCTCACCAGTTCGCGCGCCTCCAGGGCGGTGCGGCCGTGCAGGTCGAGCTCGGCCTCGATGGTGTACTGGCCACGGCGAAACTTGCGCAGCACACGCTGCTGGATGCCGGTACGCACGAACAGCAACTCCTCGCCGGTTTCGATATCCGGAGAGTAATCATCCGAGAGCAGGCTGGCCATGACCTCTTGATCATCGCGCTGCCGCTGCAGCGGCACCGGTTTGCGGCGCGGCCGCTGCGGGTTGTTGCGATCCTGCTTGAGCGGACGCGTGCCGTTCACCGCCTTGCGGAACAGGCTCTTGTCGTCGTTCTCGCCGTCCTGGTCTGCCATGGCATGTCGTGCGGGGTGAGATGCAAGGAATATGCGGTGCTGGCATCGAAAACACAACTGGGCGCCCGCCGCAGGTCAGGGTACGGGCTAGATCCAGGCGCGCCACAGGAGCGAGGTGCCGCTCACGAGCAGCAGGATCCCGATAAGACGCTGCATCTGCAACGGAGAAAGGCCGACGTGCACGCGGTTGCCGAGGAACAGCCCGAGTGCAACCAGCGGCAGGGCAGCAAGGATCGTGCGCAATAGCTCCATATGGAGCAGAAGACCGGCGACCAGAAATACGACAATGCGCAGGCCGCCTTCGATGAGAAACAGGCCGCTGAAGGTTGCACGCAGCTCACCCTTGTCGTGCAGGCGGTGGTTCAGGTAGATCACATACGGTGGTCCACCGGTGCCGAACAATGCGCCGATGGCGCCGCCCGTGAGGCCGGCCGGAATGGCCCAGCGGCGCGAGACCGTGCGTGTGGCATGCAGGTTGAGCACATTGCGTGCGCCGAACAGCAATACAAAAACGCCAAGCGTGGCGAGCAATGGCGCTTTCGGCAGGCTGACCAGCAGGGTGGTGCCGGCCAGAACGCCGAGTATGCTGTAGGGCAAGAGTGGCTTCACTTCGTCCCAGCGCGCGTGCTTGCGGGTGTGCGTGCCGAGCGCCAGGGAGGCCAGGAAATCCGTTACCAGAATCAGCGGCACCACGAAGGTGAGTGGTAGGAAATGTGCGAGCAACGGCACCGCGATCAATCCCGAGCCGAATCCGGAGATGCCGCGGATGAAATACGCTGCCAGGATGATCACCCCAGTGGCGAGCAGAATTTCCGGCTGGGTCTGCAAGATAGTTAAAACCTGCCGCAAAGCCGCAAAGGACGCAAAGATTTTTTGTGGAAAATGGTTTTCTTCGCGTTCTTTGCGTCTTTGCGGCAGATGTTCACTTTTTCAACTGCTCAAGATAACGCTCGGCATCGAGCGCCGCCATGCAACCGCTGCCGGCCGAAGTGATCGCCTGGCGGTAGATGTGGTCCTGCACGTCGCCGGCCGCGAACACGCCCGGCACGCTGGTGGCGGTGGCATTGCCCTGGTTGCCGGAGCGGGTCTTGATGTAACCGTGTTCGAGATCGAGTTGGCCTGCGAAGATTGCGGTGTTGGGCGCATGGCCGATGGCGATGAACACACCGTGCACGCCGATGTCCTTGGCCTTGCCGGCATTGTCCTTGACGCGTACGCCGGTGACGCCGCTGGCGTCGCCCAGGATCTCATCCGTGCTGCTATTCAGTTCGAGCGCGATTTTGCCGGCCGCGACTTTTTCCTTGAGCTTGTCGACCAGGATGGCCTCGGCCTTGAACTTGCCGCTGCGGTGGATGAGCGTGACATGCTCGGCAATATTGGACAGGTACAGCGCCTCTTCCACGGCGGTGTTGCCACCGCCCACCACGGCGACCTTCTGGTTCTTGTAGAAGAAGCCGTCGCAGGTGGCGCAGGCCGATACACCCTTGCCGCGGAATTTCTCTTCCGACGGGATGCCGAGATACTTGGCCGAGGCACCGGTGGCGATGATGAGCGCATCGCAGGTGTACTCGCCGGAGTCGCCGGTGAGCTTGAATGGCCGTGCCTTGAGATCGACGGAGCGGATGTGATCGTGGACGATCTCGGTCTTGAAGCGCTCGGCGTGTTTCTGCATGCGCTCCATGAGCCCGGGACCCTGCAGGCCTTCGACGTCGCCCGGCCAGTTGTCCACCTCGGTGGTGGTCATGAGCTGGCCACCCTGTTCCATGCCGGTGACCAGCACCGGCTTGAGATTGGCGCGCGCGGCGTACACGGCGGCGCTGTAACCGGCCGGGCCGGAGCCCAGAATCAGGAGACGACAGTGTTTGGCGGTGGCCATGAACAAGACTCCGGAAAGTGCGTGGGGATTAGGAGCGCTATTATAACGACTGTTATCCTGAGACGAAGACTTTCCGGGCACTTGTGAAAGGAGCAGGCATGCGTATCGGTATTCCAAAAGAAATCAAACCCCTCGAAGGGCGCGTGGCGCTGATCCCGGATGCCGCCGGGGAGCTGGTGCGCACCGGGAGTGAGGTGTATTTGCAGGCCGGAGCCGGAGAAAGAAGTGGTTACCCGGATAGCGCCTACACAGCGCACGGCATCTAGATTTTGCCGGATGCGGCCGCCCTGTACGGACGCGCCCAGCTCATCGTCAAGGTGAAGGAGCCGATCGCGCCGGAATACGACCTGCTCCGGCCCGACCATCTGTTGTTTTCGTACCTGCATCTAGCTGCCGTGCCGGAACTGGCGCGTGTGCTGCAACAAAAAGGGCTGACGGCGGTGGCGTTCGAGACGGTGGAGGTAAAGGGCCGTCTGCCGCTGCTCGCACCCATGAGCGAGATCGCCGGGCGGCTGGCAGTCCAGATTGGCGCACACCTGCTGCATGCACCCATGGGCGGGCGCGGCATTCTGCTCGGCGGTTTGCCCGGCACGGAACGCGGCCGGGTGGTGGTGTTGGGGGCCGGTGAGGCCGGCGGTGCCGCAGTGGCGGCCGCCGCCGCGCTCGGCGCCGAGGTCACGGTGTTTGCGCGTTCGCGCGACAGTCTGGCGCGCATGTGCCAGCTCGGCCCGAACGTGACGGCGCTGCACTCCTATCACGGTGCCATCGCCGTGGCAGTGCAGCAGGCCGATCTGCTGATCGGCGCGGTACTCATTCCCGGCGCGCGCGCCCCGCAGCTTGTGACACGCGCGATGGTGCGCGGCATGCGCCCCGGCGCGGTGATCGTGGACATCTCGGTCGATCAGGGCGGCTGCATCGAGACCATCCGTCCGACCGATTACAAGAATCCGACCTATGTCGAGGAGGGCGTCATCCACTTCGGCGTGACCAACATGCCCGGGGCGGTGCCGCGCACCGCCACGCAGGCCCTGTCCGGGGTGATCGCGCCGTATGTCGCGCGCCTTGCCCGGCCCGGCTGGGAACAGGATGCGGCCCTGCGTGCCGGGATTAATGTCCAGGGCGGGAGGATTATGCACCCGGCCGTGGCCGCCTCCCTGCCCGGGCTTTGACCATGGTCTAATCCGGTCAATAACGCCATAATACGCGGGCAGTTAACCACCCCGAGGAGTGTTGTGGCGCAGGCAACCTGGAAACGCGAACAGCGGCCGCCCCTGGCCCCGAAGATGCTTCGTATGATTCGCGAGGCCGGTCTGTATCTCCTTGTCGCGATCGCCGTCTACCTGCTTATTTCTCTCTGGACTTACCACGCCGCCGACCCCGGCTGGTCGCACAGCGGGGCCTCCAGCCGGGTCGAGAACCTGGGCGGACGTGCCGGCGCGTGGCTGGCCGATGTGCTCCTGCATCTGTTTGGCTATGTGGCCTTTTTGTTCCCGCTGCTCACCGCGGTCGCGGCGGCACGCGTGTTTCTGAATCGCAAGAACGACGCCCCGCGTGACGCGCGCGTGACGGCGCTCGTTTCCTCCGGTTTCGTGCTCACCGTGCTCGGTGCCGGCGGGCTGGCGAGCCTGCATTTCAGCACCAACGGCGATCTGCCGTTCACCAGCGGCGGGGTGCTCGGCAATTTCGTCGGCCACGGCCTGGCCGGGCCGTTCAGCTTCACCGGCGCCACCATTTTTCTGCTGGCGGTGTTCTTTGCCGGGGTTACGCTGTTTACCGGTCTCTCCTGGCTCAAGGTGATGGACCTCACCGGGCGCCTGAGTTTCGCGCTCCTGCTGCGTGCGAAGGAAGGATACGCGGCCCTGGTCGACTACGGCATCGGCCTGCGCGCTAAGCAGCAGCGGCGCGTGACCGTGGCCGAAGACAAGAAGGTTCTGGAAAGGCACGCGCCGCCGCGCATCGAGCCGGTGCTCAAACCGATCGCCAAGAGCGAGCGCGTGGAGCGCGAAAAGCAGGTGCCGCTGTTCGAGGTGCCGGCCGGTTCCGGCGAACTGCCGCCGCTCAAGCTGCTCGATCCGGCCGAGGCGGCCAAGGTCGCGTACAACAAGGAGACGCTGGAGACGCTGTCGCGCCTGCTGGAAAAGAAGCTGCTCGACTTCGACATCGAGGCGCAAGTGGTGGCGGTGCACCCCGGCCCGGTGATCACGCGCTTCGAGATCGATCCGGCGCCGGGCGTGAAGGCCAGCCAGATCACCAACCTGGCGCGCGACCTGGCGCGCGCGCTGTCGGTCATCAGCCTGCGCGTGGTCGAGAACATCCCCGGCAAGTCCACGGTCGGCATCGAGATACCGAATGAGAACCGCGAGACCGTGCGCCTGAGCGACGTGCTGTCATCACGGGCCTACGACGAAGTGCATTCACCGCTGGCGCTGGCGCTGGGCAAGGACATCGGCGGCGTGCCGGTGATCGTGGATCTCGCCAAGATGCCGCATCTGCTGATCGCCGGCACCACCGGTTCCGGCAAGTCGGTGTGCATCAACGCGCTGATTCTGAGCATGGTGTACAAGTCCACCCCGGAGCAGGTGCGCTTCATCATGGTCGATCCGAAGATGCTGGAGCTCGCCATGTACGAGGGCATCCCGCATCTGCTCGCGCCGGTGGTCACGGACATGAAACAGGCGGCCAACGCGCTGCGCTGGTGCATTGTGGAAATGGAGCGCCGTTACCGGTTGATGGCGGCGCTCGGGGTGCGCAACATCTCCGGCTACAACAGCAAGGTGCGCGAGGCCGAGAAGGCCGGCAAACCGATGCTCGATCCGATCTATCAGGTGCAGTCCGACGACGATGAGGTGCCGGAACTGAAGACCCTGCCGTACATCGTGATCCTGATCGACGAGCTGGCCGACCTGATGATGGTGGTCGGCAAGAAGGTCGAAGAGCTGATCGCGCGCCTGGCGCAGAAGGCGCGCGCCGCCGGCCTGCACCTGATCGTCGCCACGCAGCGCCCCTCGGTGGACGTGATCACCGGCCTGATCAAGGCCAATATTCCGGCGCGCGTCGCCTTCCAGGTTTCGGCGCGCGTCGACTCGCGCACGATTCTGGATCAGATGGGCGCCGAGCAGTTGCTCGGCCAGGGCGACATGCTGTTCCTCACGCCCGGCACCGGCCTGCCGCTGCGCGTGCACGGCGCGTTTGTGTCCGACAACGAAGTGCACAAGGTCGTGAGCTTCCTCAAGAAGAGCGGCAAGCCGGCCTACGACGACAGCATTCTTACCGGCGAGGCGGAAATCGCCAGCGGCGGCGGGCTTGCCGGCATGGGCGGCGAGAACGGCGAGGGCGAGAACGACCCGCTCTATGACGAGGCGCTCAAGATTGTCACCGAGACACGCCGCGCCTCGATCTCCGGCGTGCAGCGCCGCCTGCGCATCGGCTACAACCGCGCCGCGCGCCTGATCGAGGAGATGGAGAAGACCGGCGTGGTCGGCCCGATGCAGTCGAACGGCAACCGCGAAGTGCTGGCGCCGCCGCCTCCGCCGCGCGAGTGATACCAAGGTTACTTTTATCTCCTACCGATTCTGGGCGCCTCGCCAAATGCATGCAATGAACACCTGCCGCAAAGTCGCAAAGGACGCAAAGAGCGTCTACGTTATTTCGAACATACAAATCCCTTTGCGATCTTTGCGTCTTCGCGGCAGAAGTTTTCTCTATTTCATCCTGGTACTGTCTGCCACGCTGATGGCCGCTACGGCCCAGGCCGCCGCCACCCAGGATCTGCAGCGCTTCTTCAGCCAGGTGCAGCGCTACAGCGCGCGCTTTGACCAGGTGACGCTGGACGAGGCCATGAACCCGATCCAGGAGTCCTCCGGCAACCTGTGGATCGAGCGTCCCGGCAAGTTTCGCTGGAACTACACCGTGCCCTATGAGCAGCACATCGTCGGCGATGGCAAGCAGGTGTGGGTGTACGACGTTGAGCTCAAGCAGGCGGCGGTACGGCGCATGGAGGGGGCACTGGGCGCGACGCCGGCGATCCTGCTTTCGGGCAGGGGCGCGCTCGAAGGCATCTTTACCATCAAGGATCTCGGTCATCAGGGCGCGCTCGACTGGGTGCAGATGATCCCGAAGAAAAACGATGGCGGCTTCGAGAATATCCGCATCGGTTTCGAGAAGGGCAAGATCCGCACCCTGGAGATGGTCGATGGCTTCGGCCAGACCACGCGCGTCACCCTGCGTGACGCCAAGGAGAACACGCCGATCGGCGCCGACAAATTCAGTTTCAAGCCGCCCGCAGGCGTGGATGTGATCAGGGAATGAAATCGGCCGCACATTCACCACAGACCGGAGGCGACACGCTCAACGCGCAGCCGTTGGCCGACCGCATGCGGCCAACGCGACTTGAGGAGATTTCCGGCCAGGCGCACCTACTGGCACCCGGCAAGCCGCTGCGGCGCGCGGTCGAGGCCGGCGTGCTGCACTCGATGATCCTCTGGGGACCGCCGGGCAGCGGCAAGA
>CAYHES010000036.1:17593-18741 GCA_964355495.1 uncultured Acidiferrobacterales bacterium | reverse complement strand
ACGGCGTCGTCCACGCGGTCGATGGCGAGCGTGTACTGGATCAGGTCGTTGGTGCCGATCGACATGAAATCGAGGTGTGGGGCGAACAGGTCGGCCGCGATGGCCGCGGCCGGCACCTCGATCATGCCGCCGATCGGCATGTCCGGGTTGAACTTCTGCCCGGCGCGCGCCAGTTCCGCCTCGACCTCCTGCACCAGGTCGAGGACCCGGAACAGTTCATCCAGACTCGACAGCATCGGGATCATCATGCGCACGTCGCCATACGCGGAGGCGCGCAGGATGGCGCGCAGCTGTGGCCGGAACAGGCTGACATCGTGCAGGCACAGGCGCACGGCGCGCAGACCCAGCGCCGGGTTGGCGCCGACCTTGTCGTGCGGCATGCCAACGCCGTCGGCGCGCTTATCGGCACCGAGATCGAGGGTGCGGATCGTGACTGGCTTGCCCGCCAGCGCCTTGACCACCTTTGTGTAGGCACGGAACTGCTCGTCCTCGTCGGGCAGATCGGGGCGGTTCATAAACAGGAATTCGGTGCGGTACAAACCAACGCCGGCGGCCGCGACCTTGTTGACTGCTTTGATGTCGTCCGGCAGTTCGATGTTGGCGTGCAGCGCGATCGGCGCGCCGTCGCGCGTGACGCTGCGGCTCTCGGTGAGCATGGCGAGCTCGCGCCGCAGCATGATGATCTCTTTCTGGCGCTGTTTGTACTCGGCGACTACGTGCTTCTCGGGCGCGACAATCAGCACCCCGAGTTTTCCGTCCACGATCAGTTCTTCGCCGTCGCGCACATAGCGTGTCGCGTTGTGCACCGCCACCAGCGCCGGGATCTCCAGGTTGCGTGCCAGGATGGCGGTGTGCGAGATCGGGCCGCCGAGGTTGGTGATGAACGCCGCTACCTTGTGGTGCTTGAGCAGCACGGTGTCGGCCGGCGACAGGTCGTTGGCGATGACGATCTGGCCCTCGAGCGCGCCCGAGATCTGCTCGTGCTCCGCTTCGGCGACCAGCAGGATGCGCAGCACCCGGTCCACGACCTGCGAGACATCGACCTTGCGGTTGCGCAGGTACGGATCCTCCATCTGCTCGAACACGCTGATGAGCTGGTCGCCCTGGGTGCGCAGCGCCCACTCGGCGTTGTACTGGCGGTTGCGGAT
>CAYHES010000036.1:0-17493 GCA_964355495.1 uncultured Acidiferrobacterales bacterium | reverse complement strand
GCTGGTCGCCCTGGGTGCGCAGCGCCCACTCGGCGTTGTACTGGCGGTTGCGGATCAGCTCGGTGGGCACCTCGCTGATCATCTTGTCCTGCAGGATCAGCAGGTGGGTGTCGATGATGCTCGCGATTTCCGCCGGGGCGGAGCGCGGGACATGCTCGCGGATATGGGTAAGCTGCCGGCGCGCCGCTTCCACGGCCGCCTGGAAGCGCTGCACCTCATCCACCAGCAGGTGCTTCGGCAGCACGTACTCCGGCACTTCCGGACGTTCACGGTGCAGCACATAGGCCTTGCCGATGGCAATGCCGCTGCTGACGCCGGTGCCGTGCAAGGTCAACATGTAAGTCTTATCTCCAGACGAATGAGCGAAGCGAGTAGGGCGTCATTTTTGGAAAGCAAGCCTGCACAAAAATAACCATTTTTGGAAAGCACGCCTGCACAAAATTATCCATATTATTACTCGTCCTCGCCGAAGCGGTTATCGATCAGCGCGAGCAAAGCCGTCAGGGCCTGGTCCTCGTCCTCGCCGTCCACGGCGAGCTCGACCTGTGTGCCCATGCCGGCCGCCAGCATCATGATGCCCATGATGCTTTTGCCGTTGGCGTGCTGGCCGTTGCGCCCGAGGGTCACGTCGCTCTTGAAGTGCGCGGCGAGGCTCACGAACTTGGCCGAGGCACGCGCGTGCATGCCGAGCTTGTTGATAATCTGGGTGGATACGGTCTTCATCGCCGGCCCTCCGTGGCGCGCGCCGGGGGCGTGGCGCGCACGATGCCTTCGGCACCGCCGGACTGCGCCTTGCGCAGCAGTTCATCCATGCCCAGGTTGCGGTAGTTGAGCACCCGCACCAGCATCGGCAGATTGACGCCGCTCACCAGCTCGACGCGCCCCGGCACCAGCAACCGGCAGGCTGCATTGGTGTGCGATGAGCCGTAGATATCGGCCAGGATCAGAACCCCGTCGCCCTGATCGATCTTCTGGATGCGCGCCGCCAGCGCCTGCGCCAGGGCCTCCTGCGGCTGGTGGTAATCGATGGGCTGTATGTCGAGCGCCGCCGGCTGGGTGCCGAGCACGTGTTCAATGGCGCCGAGCAAACCCTTGCCCAGGTCCTCCTGTGCGAGAATGATAAGACTGATCATGCCAACTCCCGGTGACGAATCTGTGTCTTGACGCCCTTGGCGGCGAAATGCGCGGCAAGTTTTTCGACGAGGTAGACCGAGCGGTGCTGGCCGCCGGTGCAGCCCACGGCGATGGTCATGTAGCTGCGCCGCTCGGCCTCGAAGCCCGGCAGCCAGCGCTCCAGCAGGCCGCGCAGTTCGTCGAACATCTGCTGCACCTCGGTGTGGCTTTCGAGAAACGCGGCCACCTGCGGATCGCGCCCGGTATAGGGCCGCAACTCCGGCTGCCAGTGCGGGTTGGGCAGGCAGCGCACATCGAACACATAGTCGGCATCGGCCGGCGTGCCTTTCTTGTAGCCGAATGATTCGAACAGCAGGGTCATGCTGCTGGAATCGTCGCCGCGCGCGAAGTCCTGGACGCGCGTGCGCAGCTCGTGCGGCGTGGTGTGCGTGGTGTCGATGCGCAGCGCCGGGTTGAACGACAGCGGTTCGAGCAGTTTGCGCTCCAGGCGTATGCCTTCGAGCAGCGGCGTGTCCTTGTCGGTGAGCGGGTGCCTGCGGCGCGTCTCCTTGAAACGCTTGACCAGCACGTTTTCATCCGCCTCCAGGAAAATGATCCGGTACTTGACGCCGAGTTGTTCCAGGCGCGCGAGACTCTGTGGCAGTACGTCGAGAAACGCGCGGTTGCGCGCATCGATACCGACCGCCGTGTGCGTCGGGGCATCGTCTAATGAAGCCCTGCTCGTTTCGCTCGTTCGTCGCGTGTGAACATTGGTGTCGAGCAACTGTTCGGTGAAATGCGGCAGCAGGCCGGCCGGCAGGTTGTCGATGCAGTAGTAGCCCAGGTCCTCCAGCGCCTGCAAGGCGATAGACTTCCCCGAACCGGACAGGCCGCTGACAATGAGGAGACTCATCTAAGGAAGCCCTACTTCGTTCGTCTGCCTGGTCATTTTTCCTTCCGCGACATGAGTACATGCTGGCGCTCCATCAGCTCCTCGAGCGGGTTCACGCCGCGCATGCGCAGGATGTGGTTGCGCGTGGCGGCCTCCACCAGCACCGCGAGATTGCGCCCCGGCGCGACGTACAGCACCACCTCCGGAATGTCCACGTCCAGGATATTGCGGGTGACCTGTTCGGCCTGCAGGCGGTCGACCTTGGTCATGCGCTCGGCCGTGAGTTGTTCGAGGCGCACAATGAGACGCAGGGTTTTTTCCGGCCGCACCGCGGTATCGCCGAACATGGCGCGTACGTTCAGGATGCCGAGGCCGCGCACTTCGAGAAAGTCGCGCAGCAGGTGCGGGCAGCGCCCGATCAGCACGGTCGGCGCGGTGCGCGAGAACTCCACGGCATCGTCGGCGATCAACCGGTGACCGCGGCTGAGCAGTTCCAGTGCCAGTTCGCTTTTACCGATGCCGGACTCCCCGGTCAGGAACACGCCCAGCCCCATGACCTCCAGGTAGACGCCATGCAGCGTGGCGCGCGCGGCCAGCGAGCGCGTCAGGTAGTGCTGCAAGTGGTCGATGACTTTCGGGCCGGGCAGCGGGCTGGTGAGCAGCGGCAGGCCGGCGGCGTCGGCGGCCTGGAGCAGGTCGGCATCGACGGATTCGTCGTTCGCCACCACCACCATGGTGGTGGTGGCGCAGGTGAAGAGATTCTGGATGGCCTGGGCGTGCTCGCTGTCCGGCAGGCGGCGCAGGTATTCAACCTCGGCGCTGCCCAGTACCTGCACCCGGTTCGGGTGGACGAAGTTGAGGTAGCCGACCAGCGCCATGCCCGGAAAGCGGGCGGTGGCGGGCTCCAGCAGCCGGTCTTGCCCGGATTTGCCGGCGAGCCACTGCAGCCGCAGCGCATCCTGCTGGGCGTCGAACAGGTCGTTCGCGGTGAGAATGGGATTCATGCTGTTTTCGGGTGGCGCGGTGCGGGAGTCAGGGTTGTGTGCCGGCAGCAGTGAGGAAATAACATCTTAGCCGGAGCACGGTCAAGCACGCCAGCCGGGGGAGGCGTGGCGGGAAAGGAACAAAAACGGCGCGCGTCCGGGGTCCGGCCGCGCGCCGCGGCGTTCAGCGGTGGGCGCTGAGCTTTTCCTTGTGGCGGAGCACCTGGCGGTCGAGCTTGTCGGCGAGCGCGTCGATCACCGCGTACATGTCATCGCCCTCGCAATCGGCGTGCAGTTGCGCGCCCTTGGTATTGATCGTGGCCTCGGCGCTGTGCCGGCTCTTCTTCTTTTCGAAGTGCAGGACGACGTTGGTATTGGTCACGTGGTCGAAGTGTTTCTGGATGCGCCCGATCTTCTCGGACACATAGTCGCGCAGGGGGTCGGTAATTTCGATTTGCTGGCCGCTGACATTGATTTTCATGACGCCTCCACAGGCGTTGTTTCAGACAAGGGACTTTCTCTGGCTGGAAGGCGGTATGTTAAGCGCCTCCCGGTACTTCGCGACCGTCCGGCGCGCGACATGAATGCCCTGGTCGGCAAGGATGTCGGCGATGGTGCTGTCGCTGATCGGTTTCATGGGCTTTTCCGCCTCCACCAGCTTCTTGATGAGCGAGCGAATGGCGGTGGCTGAACAGGTGCCGCCGTCGGCCGTGCCGACGTGGCTGGAAAAGAAGTATTTCAGCTCGAAGATGCCGCGCGGTGTCAGCATATACTTGTTGGTGGTCACGCGCGAGATGGTCGATTCGTGCATGCCGACGATTTCGGCGATGTCGTGCAACACCAGCGGCTTCATCGCCTCGGCGCCGTGCGCGAAGAAGGCACGCTGCCGATCGACGATGGCGCGCGCCACTTTGAGCAGGGTCTCGTTGCGGCTGACCAGGCTCTTGATGAACCAGCGCGCCTCCTGCAACTTGTCTTGCAGGTATTTGTTGTCGGCCGTGGCGGTGCCGCGGCGGATGAGCTTCTCGTACTGGTGGTTGATGCCGAGGCGCGGCGCGGCGCTGGATGTCAGATCGGCGCGCCATACGCCGCGGATCTTCTTGACCGTGATATCCGGCGCGATGTAACCGGCATGGCTCGATGTGACGCTGCCGCCGGGGCGCGGGTTGAGGTGCTGGATGAGCTGGATGGCCTCCTGCAGTTCCTCGGGCGAAAGCCGGGTGGTGCGTTTGAGCTGTTTGAAATCGCGGTTGGCCAGCAAGGCCAGGTTTTCGGTGGTGGCGACCCGGCGTGCGTTGTCGAGGTGCGGCGTGCTGGGGGCGAGTACGCGCATCTGCAGCAGCAGGCACTCGCTCAGGTCGCGCGCGGCCACGCCGGCCGGGTCGAAGTTCTGGATCTGGTGCACCACCGCCTGCACCTCGTCGATCTCGACCGACAGGTCGCCGGGCAGGGATTGCTGGATCTCTTCGAGCGTGCAGGTGAGGTAACCGTCTTCATTGATGGCGTCGATCACGGCTTCGGCGATGCGCCGGTCGGTGGGCGAGAAAATCGCCATCTGCATCTGCCACAACAGGTGCTCGCGCAGGGTGGTGGGCGCGCTGTTGCGCGCATCGATGTCCGGCAGGCCGTCGCCGCCCTCGTTGCGCGTGGCGCTGGCGCTGAGCGATTCACTGTTGTCTTCCCAGTCGTCGTTGCTGCCGGTCAGCTCCTCGCGCTGCGAGTCATCGATGGCGGCGTCGCGGTCAACCGCCTGCTCGTCGCCCGCCGGGCCCTCGCCGCCCTCGCTGTCGTCGCTGCC
The DNA here is from genome assembly GCA_964355495.1 of uncultured Acidiferrobacterales bacterium. GTDB lineage: Bacteria > Pseudomonadota > Gammaproteobacteria > Acidiferrobacterales > UBA6901 > UBA6901. Next base: position 12,707 of record CAYHES010000036.1, on the reverse strand, counting down.
GCTGTCGGCGGTGACGGCTTCCTCGACGGGGGCCTCGCTGGGTTCGCGGACGGCGGTCTCTTCTTCCAGTTCTTCCAGCAGCGGATTGTTTTCCAGGGCCTCCTGGATCTCCTGCTGCAGTTCGAGCGACGACAACTGCAACAGGCGGATAGCCTGCTGCAGCTGCGGCGTGATCGTCAGGTGCTGACCGAGTTTTAGATCAAGCGACTGCTTCATGAGTGGTTGCTGTACATGTGTTCCGCGCGGGACGGATCCGGGCATTCAGGTTACGCCAGCCATCCCTTGTCGTTGCCTTCTCGCACTTCAAAGTCTAGCCCATATTTGCACGGGTTGCGGGCAGATCAACCGTTTGCCAATTTTCCAGCCAATCAGTGGGTTATTCGGACATGGGGGCGATCGGCGGCATTCCCCATGCCCTACAGGCGGAAATCCTCGCCCAGATAAACCTTTTTGACATCCTCGTTGTACAGGATCTCTTCCGGCGAGCCGGCGGCGAGCGCCTTGCCTTCGGACATAATATAGGCGCGGTCGCAGATTTTCAGGGTTTCGCGCACGTTGTGGTCGGTGATCAGCACGCCGATGCCGCGCTGCTTGAGGTGCAGGATGAGCTGCTGGATATCCAGCACCGAGAGCGGGTCCACGCCGGCAAACGGTTCGTCCAGCAGGATAAAGCGCGGGCGCGTGGCCAGCGCCCGGGCAATTTCGACGCGCCGGCGCTCGCCGCCGGACAGGCTCATGCCGAGGCTCTGGCGGCGATCGGCGACGTGCAGCTCCTGGAGCAGCTCCTCCAGGCGTTGCTCGCGCTCGACCGGCGTCAGTTCCGTCTGGGTCTCGAGGATCGCCATGATGTTGTCTTCCACCGACAGCTTGCGGAACACCGAGGCCTCCTGCGGCAGGTAGCTCAGGCCGAGGCGCGCGCGCTGATGCATGGGCAGGCGCGTGAGTTCGGTCTTGTCGAGGTGGATCTCGCCCTGATCGAGCGGCACCAGCCCGACAATCATGTAGAAGCAGGTGGTCTTGCCGGCGCCGTTCGGCCCGAGCAGCCCGACGACTTCGCCGCTTTCGATGGACAGCGACACGTCGCGCACCACCTTGCGCCCCTTGTACTGCTTGCTCAGGTGGGTGGCGGTGAGCACGCTCATGGGCGCTCTCCCGGGAGCGGCGACTTGCCGGCGTGCGGCACCAACGCGGCGTACACGCGCCGTCCATTCGCGTGCTCGGCGACCATGCTCTGATTTTCGATGTCGTAGTGCAGCACAGCGCTGCGGAACAGGTCGCGGCCGCGCTGCACCTGCACCTCGCCGTACAGGTCCACGCTCCTTTCCAGTGCGTGGTACACGGCGCGGCTGGCTTTGCCGTCGATGAATTCCGCCAGTCCCTCCGGCCGGTGGCGGAAGGTTACCGGCTTGCCCTCGGCGGTCACGGTTTCCACCGCGTTGGCGCGACTCTGCACCGCGGCGCGCGCGGCGGTGAGGCGCAGCGTGCCCTGGCTGAAGACCACGTTGCCGCGATACAGGCTGAGCCCTTTTTTCTGGTCAACGTCGATGCGATCGGCGCGCAGATGCACGGGTTGCTGCCGCTCGTTATCGGCGGCCAGGGCGCACAGCGGCACGGCCAGCAGGGCGGGGAGCAGGAATCGGGCGCGGCGCAGGAATCGGGCGCGGCGCAGCATCGTATTAATATGAATAGTTTTGTGCAGGCTTGCCATCATTATTCCAGTATGACACGCATTTCCCGGGTTTGGACCTCGCCGGCCGGGTCGGTGCCGCTGGCACCGCGCGTCACGCGCACATTGCCCTGCATCAGAATCTCCTTGCCGTCCGGCGAAACCCGGCCGCGGTCGGCGCGCGTGTGCACGGGCGCGGCGTTCGGCGGGAACTGGACGAGGTACGGCTGCGTCAGGTCCGCGCTGTCGTCGTCGGCATAGTGCACCAGTTTGGCGGCGCGCAGTTCGTGTTTGCGCTGGCCCTGGGCGTTCATTTCCGTGGCGGTGAAGTTGTCGATGGTGTAGTCCGGGTCGTGCCGGCTTTCGCTGTCGAACAGGTTGCCGCGCGGCGTCAGGGCATTCGGCAACCACCAGGCAAGCGCCGCCAGCGCGACCAGCACGGCGGCGATGGCAAGGCGGTTGAAGTGTCCGGTCACGGCGGTGCGCGATCAATGAATATGGCTAGTTTTGTGCAGGCTTGCTTTCAATAATATGGCTGGTTTTGTGCAGGCTTGCTTTCAATAATATGGCTGGTTTTGTGCAGGCTTGCTTTCAATAATATGGCTGGTTTTGTGCAGGCTTGCCATCAGTAATAGCGCTGCATCTCGGCGCCGAACGTGCCCTGCGCCAGCATCAGCAGCTCGCACACGTCGCGCCCCGCGCCGCGCCCGCCGCTGCTCGGCGTGACCCAGTGCGCATGGCGCTTCACCAGAAAGTGCCCGTCCTGCGGGCAGACCGCGAAGCCGACGCGCAGCATGATCGGCAGGTCGACCACGTCGTCGCCGACAAATCCGACCTGTTCATGGCTGAGTTTCAGTTCGCGCACCATGTCTTCGTACACCGGAAACTTGTCGGCGCAACCCTGACGCACGTGCGTAATGCCCAGCTCCTGCATGCGGTGCGCCACGATCTGCGAGTTGCGGCCGGTGATAATGCCGACCGCCACGCCGTTGCGTTGCAGCATCTTGAGGCCGTGGCCGTCGCGCGAGTTGAACGCCTTGTATTCCTCGCCGTGGTTGTCGAGAAACAGGCTGCCGTCGGTCAGCACGCCGTCCACGTCGAACAGCAGCAGCTTGACGGCCCTGGCGCGGGCGAGAAGTTCGTCGCTGGCATCGGCCAGCAGCGGATGGTCGTGCATTACACCACCCCCGCGCGCAGCAGGTCGCCCATGTTGAGCGCGCCCTGCACGCGCTGCTCGGCGTCCACCACCATCAGGCCGTTGATGTTGTGTTTTTCCATGAGCTGTACGATCTCGGCGGCGAGCTGGTCGGCGCGGCAGGTCTTGGGGTTGCGCGTCATGACGTCGCTGATTTTGGCGTTGTACACATCCACCTCTTTGTTGAGCGTGCGGCGCAGGTCGCCGTCGGTGTAGATCCCGGCGAGCTTGCCCGCGGCATCCAGCACGCCGGTCATGCCGAGGCCCTTGCCGGTCATTTCCAGCAGTGCCTCGCGCAGGCTGGCGGTTTCCGGCACCAGCGGAATGCGCGTGCCGCTGTGCATCACGTCGCGCACATACAGCAACAGGCGCCGGCCGAGCTTGCCGCCCGGGTGCGAGCGCGCGAAGTCGTCGGCGGTGAAATTGCGGGTCTTGAGCAGCGCCACGGCCAGCGCGTCGCCCAGGGCGAGCGCCGCGGTGGTGCTGGAGGTCGGCGCGAGATTCAGCGGGCAGGCCTCCTTGGCGACGCCGCCATCGAGATGCGCGTCGGCCTGTCGCGCGAGGCTCGATTTCGGGTTGCCGGTTATGGCGATGAGCCTGGCGCCCATGCGCTTGATGATCGGCAGGATGGTGAGGATCTCGCCGGTCTCGCCGGAGTTGGAAATCGCCAGCACCACGTCGCCGGGCGTGATCATGCCGAGGTCGCCATGCTGGGCTTCGCCCGGGTGCACGAAGAATGCCGGGGTGCCGGTGCTCGCGAGCGTGGCGGCGATCTTGCCGCCGATGTGTCCGGATTTGCCCATGCCCGTCACCACCACGCGCCCCGGGCTGTCGAGAATCAGGCGGCAGGCGCGCGCGAAATCCTCGTTGAGGCGTGGCACCAGCGCAGTCAGCGCCTCGGCCTCGAGCTCGATCACGGCGCGGCCGAGTTGCTGCAGGGTGGCGTTGTCCGTCATGCGGTGCGGTTTCGGGGGGAATCGGGTAATCTGTTGAAGAGTATAACGAAACCGCCTGAAAACACCTACATGTACGACAGCACGTTCCTCTACATACTGATCCTGCTGGGCGTGGCGGTGGTGCTGGTCGCGGCGTTTCGCTATCTGCACCTGCCGCAGGTGCTGGCCTACCTGTGCGCCGGCGTGCTGGCCGGGCCGTCCGGCCTCGGCTGGATCCCGGACCTGGCCGGCACCCGCTACCTGGCCGAGTTCGGCCTGGTGTTCCTGATGTTCACCATCGGCCTGGAATTCTCGCTGCCGCAGCTCATGGCCATGAAGCGCATTGTGCTCGGGGTGGGCGGCGCGCAGGTGCTGTTTTCGTTCCTGGCGTTCGGCGGCATCGCGCTCGCGCTCGGCGTGCCGGCGCCGGGTGCGGTGGTCATCGGCGGCATGCTGGCGCTGTCGTCCACGGCCATTGTCATGAAGCTGCTGGTCGACCAGCTCGAACAGCACTCGCGCCACGGCCGCGCCGCCTTCGGCATTCTGCTTTTCCAGGACCTGGTGGTGGTGCCGTTCCTGATCGTGATCCCGGCGCTCGGCAGCGATGGCGGCGAGTCGCTGGCCGTGACCCTCGGCTGGGCGCTGGTCAAGAGCGTGTTCGTGCTGGCGGCGATCCTGTTCGTCGGCCGCATGTGGCTGCGGCCGATTTTCCACGAAGTGGCGCTGGCGCGCTCGCGCGAGTTCTTCACGCTCACGGTGCTGCTGCTCACGCTGCTCGCCGCGTGGTTCACGAACCAGGCCGGCTTGTCGCTCGCGCTCGGCGCGTTTCTGGCCGGCCTCATGATCGGCGAAACCGAATACCGCCATCAGGTGGAAAGCGACATCCTGCCGTTCCGCGACGTGCTGCTCGGCCTGTTCTTCATCACCGTCGGCATGATGCTCGACCTGCACGTGCTGCGCGATCAGTGGCCGGCGGTGCTGACGGTGCTGGCCGCGCTGCTCGCCATCAAGATCGTGATCGTGCTGGCGCTCGGCAAACTGCTGCGCCAGGAACTGGGCGTGGCGCTGCGCGCCGGGCTGGTGCTCGCCACCAGCGGCGAGTTCGGTTTCGCGCTGCTGGTGCAGGCCGAGGAATACAAGGTGCTGGCGGCCGATTCCATCCAGATGGTGCTGGCCGCCATGGTGCTGAGCATGCTGCTCGCGCCACTGCTCATCCGCTACAACGGTCGCATCGTCAAGCGCCTGGTGCCCGCCTACCGCGAACGACGCGAGAGCAATCTCGATTCGATTCGCAGCGCGTCGAGTCATGCGCACGGACACGTGATCCTGTGCGGTTACGGCCGCAGCGGTCAAAACATCGCGTGGATGCTCAAGAAGGAAAACCTTCCGTGTCTCGGTCTCGACCTCGACCCGGTGCGCGTGCGCGACGCGCGCGACGCCGGCGAGCAGGTGGTGTACGGCGACTCCGCGCGCCGCGACGTGCTGCTGGCCGCCGGGCTGATGCAGGCGCGCGCGCTCATCATCAGCTTCGTCGATCCGACCGTGGCCTTTCGCATCCTCAGCGCCACCCGCGACCTGCGTCCCGACATGCCGGTGATCGTGCGCACCATCGACGACCGCGACATGGAAGAACTCAAGAAGGCCGGCGCCACCGAGGTGGTGCCGGAAAGCCTCGAAGGCAGCCTGATGATGGGCTCGCACGTGCTCATGCTGCTCGGCGTGCCGGTGTCGCGCGTGCTGCGCCAGGTGCAGGACGTGCGCCGCGGTCGCTACCGCATGTTGCGCGGCTTCTTTCACGGCGCCGTCGGCGTGGACGAAACCGAGGAGTCGTACCGCGAGCGCCTGCACTCGGTCACGCTCATGGCACAGGCGTTCGCGGTCGGCAAGAAACTCGCCGAGCTGCCGCTTGCCGAATCCAAGGTTACCGTTACCGCCGTGCGGCGCGGCGGCATTACCGGGCCGGAGCCGGAGCCGAATACCAAGTTGATTGCCGGGGATGTGCTGGTGTTGTTTGGCACGCCGGAGGCGTTGGAACACGCGGAGAAAGTTTTATTGGAAGGGTAGGGTGCGTTCCACGCACCATCCTCACGTTCGTCATTCCGGCGAAAGCCGGAATCCAGGGTTTAAATGGGATCGCCTGCGGCGATGCTTGAAAAGCTTTTATGCCGCTGGCCGCGCGGCGGCGGGCTACTCTTCTTTGTTCGCGCAAAGAAGAGTAGCCAGAAGAAAGCGCGCCCCGGAGCCGCCGAAACCCCCTGCGCTTCTCGCCTCGACCGGGCGCGAGCCGAACTCGCCGAGCGCAAAAACCGCGCCCGGCTCAGACACCGGCTCGCGACACCCCCCGGCCGAGGCTGCGATGCTCGGCGGCGGCTACGGGTTCCGACGTCAAAAGCAACACCGGTTACCGAAAAGCGGGATATAGTTTGCGTAGGGTGGGTTAGGCGCGCAGCGCCGTAACCAACCGATCGACCCTTGAATACATCCGGCGCAATTCACTTCGTTCATTGCGCCCTACGCTTGCTGATTTTTGGAATAACGAAAACCTTTGAGTTAATCTTTGTCTGTCATTCCTGACGCTAATGGGAGGAGTCAAATGGCTAAGAATACGATGGGTGATGAGCACGGACTTCCAAGTCTTGCGCTTGTGTTTGGATATATCGCTGTGAAGGAACTTCAGCGACTTGAGGACCGTATTCGAGTGCTTGCTAGATTGGGTTACGGGAATGCTGAGATAGCCATGATATGTGATACAACCCCCGCGACTGTGCGCACCCTCAAGTCAACAGGAAAATCTTCTGGAAAAAAGAAACCTGCTAGGAGAAAGAAATGACAGATGACAAGTCGATTCGGTTGATGCTTGCCTATTTGTGCATCTCGAAAGAGTCAGAAGCAAGTTTGGTAAGGAAAGTCGAGATATTGGATCGGTTCAACCTTCCCGATGCAGAAATTGCGCAGGTTTGTGTTTGTTCCACTCAATTCGTACGAGATGCGCGGTTGAAGTCAAAGAAGAGCACGCATGCCAAGAAGAAAAAGCGTTAAACTGCGCCGAATCGTAAAGATTCCAGAAGAATATTTAGAAGCGATACCTCTTGGTAATCTTCTGTTTCCGAGCCTATTCCAGATTGAGAATGGACTGAGGCTAGCTATCCATCGTCATCTTACGGTGTGTTATGGCGCGGACTGGTGGAATGTTTCACTCAAAACACGTCTTTCGGATATTCACAAGTACGCGGAAGACCAAGAAAAGAAACGTGGAACTATGCCGTGGATAGGAGACTCATCCCGAGTCACAGTGATCCCATTACATTTGGTGACTTTGGGCCATCTGGAAGTTATCGTCAGGAATTACCAATCAGATTGCATACCTCAATTATTTCCAACCATCGAGTTCTTTGTTGGCCACATGGAAGCCATTAAGAGGGTTCGCAATCTCTTCTCTCACATGTTCCCGTGTATCACAAAGAAAGACTGTAATTTAGCAAAACGGGAAATTCTTACCCTGGCCGAACATATAAATTCGCGCTTGTAGACAATCATTTCATCAGCCCGCGTAGGGCGCAATGAGCAAAGCGAATTGCGCCGCATGTAGACTATATTGACCTTCCCGTCGGCCCGGTCTATTCTGACTAGAATTCTGGTCTAGTGTGGAGTTCCCGATGAAAACCCTGTCCCTGTCCGATGCCAAGGCGAAGCTGAGCGGTCTGGTGGATGACGTCAGCCGCCGTGACGAGGAGGTCGTTATTACCAAGAACGGCCGCCCCGCGGCGGTGCTGGTGAGCGCCGATGAGTATGACAGTTGGCAGGAGACCCACACCGTACGCTCGGACGCCGGTTTGATGCGCGAGATCAAGGCCGGTCTGCGTGCGCTCAAGGCGCGCAAAACCAAGCTCTACACGCTGGACGAACTTCTCAAGTAATCGCGCGGCTGTGTCAGGGAGGGTAATACGCGCATGAAGCGCCCGGTTCATCAACTCCGCGTGCCGGCGGATGTCGCCCGTCTCATTCAGAATCTGCATCCAGGGCTCAAGCGCAAAGTCCGCGACGCCCTCGAACAGATACTTGCCGATCCGCACTCGGGCAAGGCGCTCAAGGATGAACTTGAGGGATTGCGCAGTTTTCGCGTTGGGCGATTCCGAATCGTTTATCGTATCGCCACCGGCAGGCGGATTGATCTCGTCGCCGTTGGTCCGCGCGCGATCATCTACGAAGAAACCTATCGGCGCATCGCGAAGACGCTGCGACCATCGGGTAAGTAGAAGCGGGTCATCTGGCGAAATTCGCTGCACTCATTGCGCCTTACGTGCTCAGGTATCGCCTAGCGGCGATTCCATATCAAAGCCTGGATTCCGGCTGTCGCCGGAATGACGGAAAGTGTGAATCGCCGCAGGCGCATTCAATGAACGCGTCTGTAGACCTTGCGCGTCAGCTCGCTCGCCAGTTCATCCGCCGTGGTTTCCATCACCGAATAAATTGTGCCCGTGAGTTTGTCGCGCGCCAGCGTGAACAGCTGCGGGATGCGCACCGAGTTGCTGAGCATTTTGGTTTCCAGCGCGTAGTCGTGGAGTATCGCGTGCAGCGCGCTGTGGAATTGCTCGCGGGTGTAGGCCTTGGCGGCCGCGACCCGGAAGCGCGGGGTGTTCTGCCAGGGCGCCAGCAACCGATAGCTCAGGTCGAGCAGGCGCTCGATCCGTTTTAATCGGGTCGGTTCGATGTCGCCGTAGTGAATGTTGATGGCGACTGGGAAAATGGCGGCCTGGCGGAGAAACGCTTGGTCGATGTCGCGCGCCTCGTGCAGCAGGCGCTGGGCGTCGGTGGCGTCGGGTGTTCGGCCGGCCTTGAGGGCCGCCGCCGCGGTGGCGATCACGCGCCGGTCTTTTTCGATTTCCTTGCGGACATTGATGTCGAGAAACGACTGGAAGGCCGGCAGCAACAGACCGAACAGGCTGTGGCGCGCGAGGCCGGCGGCGGTGCGCTGGCTGAACGCCTGCATCACCTGGCGGTCCATCGCGCACAGCACGTCGACCCTGTCCACGGCGCTGGCCGGCGCTAGCTTATCGGTGCCTTGGTGGCCTTGTGAAATCCCACCATGCCGCCGAGCAGGGTCTTGCTGGAGACCTCCTGGTAACCCAGCTGTCTGAGCAACTGCGAGAACTCATCGGCGGAGTAGAACATGCGCAGGGTGCTGATGAAGTAATCCCGGCAGTTCAGTGCGGCGTTGTTGCTGCGAAAGATCGTGGCGGTGAACGTGAGGCTGGCGCGCAGATAGGTGTAGTACAGTTTTTCTACCAGCTTGTTGCCGGGTCGCAACATGTCGCTGTGGTGGAAGTGACCGCCGGGCTTGAGCACGCGTTGGATTTCCTTCGCGACATCCATGATGCGCAGGTGGCGCGAGGCGTACTGCAAAGTCACCACGTCGAAATGGTTGTCCGGGAACGGCAGCTTGTGCACGTCACCAATGACGCTCTCGATATGCAGGCCGCGTTGCGCCGCGCGTTGCCGCCCGACTTCCTGCATGGCCTCGCTGCGATCGACGGCGTGGACTTCCAGGTCCGGCTGTTTGTGCAGCAGGGCGATGCCGACGGCGTTGGTGCCGGCACAGACATCCAGTACCCGCTGGCCGCTCTTGACCTCGATGGTCGACAGGAAGCTGCCGCGAAACCAGTTCCACAGACCGAGACTCGCGACGTGGTTGGCCCGGTCGTAATACCTGGCGACATCGGCAAACACGTCGTCCAGTTCCTGGGTCCAGACTTGTTTGAATTGGTGCTCCCGCACATCTTCGCGTGCCGAGAATGGTTGGACGACATGCTCTCCGTTGGCCACCTGTGTTCCCTCTTTTTATACTTCGGTTCGATCGGCTTCGATTCCGGTCAGTGTACTCAAATGGTTCTCGATGCGTACATTCTATTGAAAGTGCCCGGGTAGCGGGCTTCGTAAAAGCAAATCCCGGCGCTAGTGCCGGATAGCCGCCTGCAAATACACCGCCGTTCCGCCCAACACCAGGAACAACAGCACGAAATCCCAGTTGAACGCCAGATAACTCGGAAACGAAATCACCAGCAGCGCCAGCGCCGTCAGCGACGCAAACGGCTGAAACCGGAACAACGCGCCGATCAGCGTCGCGATCAACAGCATCGACTGGAACTTGCTGATGTTCACATACCAGTCGCTGACGCCCGGCACGCCTTCCCACACCATCTGAAAGTGCGGCAGGTATTTCTGTGTCCATCTGTCGTCGAGCGGCGGCACCTGCTGCATGGTCGGCACTTTGAGCCAGTCGAACGGATAGCTCAGGCCGCCGCCGAGCAGCAGTTTGAACACCAGCAATAACAACAAGAAGTTCAACACCACCAGCGGCCAGCGCCAGGGCTGCGCATAGAAACGAAAGAAACCGCGGTGGTAGGCGAGCAGCAGGAACAGCGCGGCGAACAGCGGCTGGTAATAATGTTGCGGCAGGCCGAGGCCGAGATAGCCGAGGGCGAGGGCGATGAGGCCCAGGGCCAGCGGCCAGGCTGGATGCAGGGATAACACTGCAGGCCGGAAAACTGCTCCTGCGTTTCCGGCACTTCTGCCCTCCATGGATGGAGTAATGCCGCGAGAGGGCAGGAGCCCGGAGCGGCCGCCATCCATGGCGGTCGGCGGGACGGGCGCCGCTTCCAGTGCCGCGAGGCGGGCTTCCAGGGATTTCAACCGGTCGTCATCTGTCATGGTCGGCTCCGGCGGTGTTGTGTTACGTTATTTCGACGTTCATCCAATTGTAGTCGCCGAATCATGCCCAGCATGCAAGCCGTGGTCATGTCCCGTACCGGTGGGCCGGAGGTGCTCGCGGTTCAGGGCCTGCCGCTGCCGGAACTGCCGAGCCCCAGGCATGTGCGCGTGCGCCTGCATGCCGCCGGGATCAACCCGGTCGATACCAAGCTGCGTGCCAACGGTACTTATTACCCCGACAAGCTGCCAACCATCCTCGGCTGCGACGGCGCCGGGGTGGTGGAGGCGGTCGGGGACAAGGTCACACGCTTTCGGCCAGGCGACAAGGTGTGTATTTCTGCAGCGGTGGCATCGGCGGCGAGCCCGGCAATTACGCCACCTATAATACGGTGCACGAGGACTACGTCGCGCGCATGCCGGCGAATCTGGATTTCACTGCGGCTGCCGCCGTGCCGCTGGTGCTGATCACCGCCTGGGAAGCGCTCTACGATCGAGCGCGGCTTCAACCGGCCGAACGGGTGCTGATTCACGCGGCGGCCGGCGGGGTCGGGCATGTGGCCGTGCAACTGGCGCGCCACACGCTGGCGCGCGTGGCCGCGACCGTGGGCGATGCCGACAAGGCGGCGTTCGTGCGCGCGCTCGGTGCCGAGCGCATTATCGAATATAAAAAGGAAGACTTCGTGCAGGCGGCGCTCGACTGGGCCGGCGGCGCGGGTGTGGACCTGACCTTCGACACCGTCGGCGGCGAGACCTTCTGCAAATCATTCGCGGCCACGCGCGTGTACGGGCAGGTGGTGACGTTGTTGCAGACGGCGTGCGACGCCAATGCCATCAAGACCGCGCGCACGCGCAACCAGGGCATACACTACGAACTCATGCTCACGCCCATGTTCCTCGGCCTGCACGCGGCGCGCGTGCACCAGCGCGAGATTCTGGAAGAGGGCGCGCAGTTGATCGAGGCCGGAAAACTCAAGGTGCAGGTGAGCGAGGTGTTGCCGCTTGCCGACGCCGCCGAGGCGCACCGCCGCATCGGCGCCGGGCACACCACCGGCAAGATCGTGTTGCGGGTAGAATAACCTGTAGGAGCGGCCGTTTGGCCGCGAAGGCCCTCACCCCATCCCTCTCCCGCTAAGCGGGCGAGGGGGGGGGCAGGAAAGAGTCGATAATTTGATTCGCGGCCAAACGGCCGCTCCTACCCAGTAGGGTGCGTTGTGCTGTGCATGGATGCACGAATGCCGCGAGCGCAAGGATGCGCAAGAGCGGCCGCACCGAAACCATGGTGCGCAAGCGCACCCTACACTTATGACTCCTCCCATTATTCAGGTCGAAAGTCTCACCAAGTGTTACGGCACGCTCTGTGCCGTGGACAACGTGAGCTTCGAGGTGCCGCAAGGCTCCACCTGCGGACTGCTGGGCGGCAACGGCGCCGGCAAGACCACCACGCTCTCGATGCTGCTCGGCCTGCTGCTGCCGACTGCCGGCGGCATACGCGTGCTCGGCGAGGACATGCTGAGGCACCGCTATCGCGTGCTGGCGCGCATGAACTTCTCTTCGCCGTATGTGGACCTGCCGCACCGGCTCACGGTGCAGGAGAACCTCAGCGTGTACGCGCGCCTGTATGGTTTGAAGGAGCGCCAGCAGCGCATCCGGCAGCTGGCCGAAGAGCTGGATATCGCGGCGTTCCTGAAGCGCGCCTATGGCAATCTGTCGGCCGGGCAGAAGACGCGCGTCGGTCTCGCCAAGGCGCTGCTCAACGAGCCCGACCTGCTGCTGCTCGACGAGCCGACCGCCTCGCTCGACCCGGACACCGCCGACCGCATGCGTGGTTACCTCAATGCCTACAAGCTGCGCACCGGTGCGACCATCCTGCTGGCCTCGCACAACATGCTCGAAGTCGAGCGCCTGTGCAGCGACGTGATCATGATGCGCGCCGGCAAGATCGTGGACCGCGGCACACCGGCGGAACTGCTGGCGCGATACGGGCAGGCGAACCTGGAAGAGGTGTTCCTCGACATCGCGCGCGACCGGCCGCGCGCCAGGTCAGCGACATGAACGCCTCCGGAAGCGCCTTCTCGCCGGCACGCATCTACGCCATGGTGCTGCGCTACATCTATCTGTTGCGCCGCTCCTGGCCACGCGTGCTGGAGCTGGCCTACTGGCCGACCATGCAGATGATCCTGTGGGGCTTCATTACCCAGTTCAT
>CAYHES010000035.1:14830-18852 GCA_964355495.1 uncultured Acidiferrobacterales bacterium | reverse complement strand
CCGCGACCACGCCGACGAAATAGGCATTGAAGATCGCCGTGAGCACCACCGTGGTGTAGCCGGAGTTGGCGAAGTCGAACATCGCCCAAGCGAAAATCTCGCGGCGCGTGGCGGGCGCACTCATACCCGGAGGGTGTACGTTGGACATGTTGACGGGCGAGCTTAGCGGAACGACCCCGGCTGTCAATCGAAGACGGTGTCGTGGCAACAACTACCGCGCACCGGCCTGCTGCCAGCGGACGAGAAAATCGCGAACCTCCTGCGGCGGTTGAATCCACAGATCGGCCGCGGTCGGACGAAATTGCTCACGCACCAACACCGACAGGCCGCTGTCCGGCATCGCCTTGAACGCGCGCTCATCGTCCAGGTCATCGCCGAGATATGCACAGACGGCCTGCGGGCCGCTTTCCGCCACGATCGCCTTGACCGCCTCGCCCTTGTCCCAGCCGCGCGCGCGGAACTCGATGCCGCCGTCGAAATCGTGCCAGCCGAGCGCCTGCTGCGCCGCGAGCGTCGTCCACTTCTCCAGGATCCGGCTGTGAATCTCCACCACTCGCTCATTCGCCAGTCCGCGCCAGTGAAAGGCGAGCGCGGTCGGCTTGCGTTCGCAGCGTGCGCCCAGACGCTCGATGTCGGCCACCCATTGTTCGGCGGTCGCCAGCGCCTCGAAGGCCGAGGCCTGGACGGGTGCGTTGGAATAGTCGCCGTCCGGCAGCGACCGTTCCCACCCGTACGAGCCCCAGATCTCCGGCATTGCCTTGAGGCCCAGCAACGGAACCAGGTTTTTGATCCAGCGGCCGCTCACGATAACCAGCCGTGTCCGCCGCGTCTCAATGATGGCATCGAGCAACGCGGGTATTTCGGGATAAGGCCTGGCCTGCGCCGGGTCCACATGAAACGGTGCCAGGGTGCCGTCGTAGTCGAGCATGAGCACGCGCGACGCCGCCGCGTGCACGCGCGCGAAGAACACGTCCAGATCAAGCGCCGGCTGCAATTTCTGCATCAGGGTTCACGAGTTTCGCGCTCCAGCAGTCGCCCGGTCAGCCGGTCGCGCTGGCGCAGTCGCGCGGCGTCCAGGAGCATCCGGCCGGCCCAACGGTAGACGTTGAACTCGGCCAGGAATGCGCGCATCGCGCGCATGCGTTCGCGTTGTTCGTCCGGCGCCATCACGAGCGCGGTGGCCAGCGCCGCGCTCGCCTGGTCGAGATCGTAGGGATTGACCACCAGTGCCTCGGCCAGCTCGCGCGCCGCGCCGGTGAACTGGCTCAGCACCAGCACGCCGCGCTCGTCGTCGCGCGCCGCCACGAATTCCTTGGCGACCAGATTCATGCCGTCGTGCAGGCTGCTCACATAACACAGGTCGGCGGCCCGATAGTACCGATACACGGTCGGCGGCTCGTGATGGGCACGCCGCAGGATGATTGGCCGGTACGAATCCTTCGCGAAGCGGTCGTTGATCCGGTCCACCAGCCGGACAACCGCCTCGCCGAGCTGGTCATAGCGGTCGATCTCGACGCGGCTTGGCGCCGCCAGTTGCACAAAGGTGAAGCGTCCGCGGAATTCCGGATGCAGCTCCAGCAGGCGCTCCACGGCCAAAAAGCGTTCCTCGATGCCCTTGGTGTAATCGAGACGGTCGACCCCGACGCCGAGCAGTGCATCCGCTGGCAGCTGAAGTTCCTCGCGCACACTGGCGCGACACGCTGCGGGATCCGGCAGGCCCTTCAACCAGTGCACCGGCCACTCGACCGAGATCGGATACGGGCGTACCAGCGTGCTGCGACCGTGCTGGATGATCGCGTGTTGCTCGCGATCGATACGTGACTCAAGATAGCGGTCGACCGAGTCGATGAAGTTGTTGCAGTGGAACTGGGTGTGAAACCCGATAATGCTGCTGCCGAGCATGCCGTCGAGAATCTCGTTGCGCCACGGGCAGATGCCGAAATGCTCCGCATTCGGCCAGGGGATATGCCAGAAGGTAATGACGGTCGCACGCGGCAACCGCTCGCGAATCAGGCGCGGGGCGAGCGCGAAGTGATAGTCCTGCACCAGGATGATCGGGTCGTCGCTGTCGACCTCCTCGCACACAGCGTCGGCAAAACGGGCATTGACGGTCTTGTAGTGATTCCAGTCATCGCTGCGGAAAATCGGGCGCGCGTGCGCCAGATGACACAGCGGCCACAGTCCCTCGTTCGCGAAACCATAATAGTAACCACGCTCCTCCTCGCGCGTGAGCCAGACGCGCCGCAACGTGTAGGCGTCTTCGCCGGGCGGAACGCCCACGCGATTGAATTCGTCAACCACATCGCGGTCGGCCGAGCCGCTGCCGTGCGCCACCCAGACGCCGGAGCAGGCGCGCATCACCGGTTCTAGCGCGGTGACCAGTCCGCTCGCCGGGTGTTGCACGACAATGCTGCCGTCCGGCTGGCGTACATGGATGTAGGGCTCGCGGTTGGCGACCATGACGACCCGCTCACCATGAAGGTGGCGCCGCAAGGTGTCGCGCAGGCGCTGGGGTGTCCAGGAACCGCCCTCCTGTTCGAGGATGCGGTCGTACAGCTCGCGCAGGTCGCGCAGGATCGGCCGGAACTCGGGACGCTCCGCCACCTCGCCGCGCAACAAGCGGCGCAACTCGTTGCTCCAGCCGCGCCAGTAAAGGCGCGCCGCCACGATCGTGACCACCGCGGCGATCAGGGCCAGTACGCCGAACGCCAGCATGAGGAAGTACCGGCCTTCGTCGCTGCGCCGCTCGATGTGGCTCATGTCGTGCACCAGCACGACGAATCCCTGCGTCTTGTCGCGTGCGACCAGCGGGATGGCACTCACCAGCACGCTGCCCGCTGGCAATGGCGCGACCGTGTGCCACACCGTCCAGCTTGCGCGCGGGTCGGCGGGACGGACGTGTGCGCCGACCTTGCGGCAGGAAAACTCGGAGGGGAAATCGGGTGTGCTGGTGAGCGTGCCGAAATCGGCGTTGCAGGCCGCCGCCGACAGGATGCGCTCGTCGTGGGTGAAGTCGATCAGAATCTTGCGCAGCTCGGCAGAGCGTGCCGCCCGCCAGTTGCCGGTCAATACCTCGCGCGCGCCGCTCACCGCCAGTTCCGCGCGCAACCGCAGGTCGCGCTCGAACCAGTCGCGCGTGGTCTTCTCGATGATGACCGATGCGCCCCAGGTCAGCAACGCGAGGCCGGCGAGCAGTGCCAGCACAAAACGTACGGGCGGCTTCATAGCCTTGTAGGGTAATGCGTGATTGCATTCAATCGCAAGCCTGAATTTGCTAGGCTGCGTGCATGCGGCTCGAAGATCTCGGTCTGATCGGCAACTGCCAGTTCTCCGCGTTAATCGAAAACACGGGTGCGGTGGTGTGGTGTTGCCTGCCACGCTTCGACGCCGATCCGGTGTTTTCGACGCTGCTCGATGAGCGCGATGGCGGCCGTTTTCTCGTCGGTCCCGCCGACGGCAGCCACGGCGTTCAGCGCTATCTCGACAACAGCAATGTGCTTGAAACCACGTTTCGCACTGCGGACGGGGCGTTCCGTGTGCTCGATTTCGCACCGCGCTTTCCGCAGCACGAACGCATGTTCCGGCCGACGCAGCTGTTCCGCATCGTCGAGCCGATCGACGGCGCGCCCCGCATCCGGGTGTTGTGCGACCCGCGCCTCGGCTGGTCGAAGGCGACACCGCAGGCGCTGCAGGGCTCGAACCACATCCAGTTCGATGGCTTTGCCAGTCCGCTGCGGCTCACCACCGACATCCCACCGTCCTATCTCGGTGGTCAGCCGTTCGCGCTCACCGAGCGCCGCCATCTGGCGCTCACCTGGGGCGCGCCGATCGAGGAACCGCTCGCCGGCCTGAGCGAACGCTTCCTGCACGACACCACGCAGTACTGGCGGCGCTGGGTCAAGCACTGCAATATCCCGCCGATGTTTCAGCAGGAAGTCATCCGCTCGGCGCTGGCGCTCAAGCTGCACTGCTTCGAGGACACCGGCGCCATCATCGCCGCCATGACCACCTCGATCCCGGAG
>CAYHES010000035.1:0-14730 GCA_964355495.1 uncultured Acidiferrobacterales bacterium | reverse complement strand
CTGCTTCGAGGACACCGGCGCCATCATCGCCGCCATGACCACCTCGATCCCGGAGGCGGCGGGCAGCGGGCGCACCTGGGATTACCGCTACTGCTGGCTGCGCGATGCCTATTACGCCCTCGAGGCGTTCCGGCTGCTCGGCCATTTCGAGGAGCGTGAAAAATTCACCCTGTTCCTGCTCAACATCGCCGGTGATCATCCCGACCTGGCGCTCGCCCCGCTGTACCGCGTGGACGGCACCCGTGATCTGGACGAGCGCATTCTGGAGCATTGGCCCGGCTTCAATGGCGACGGGCCGGTGCGCGTCGGCAACGCCGCCGCCGCCCAGATCCAGCACGACATTTTCGGCGAAATGGTACTGGCACTGGCACCGGTATTCTTCGATGATCGTTTCAGCGCCGAGCGCACGCCGGCGTCGCTGGCACTGCTCGAACGGCTCACGCGCAAGGCCATTACGCTGGCCGGCACGCCGGACGCCGGCATCTGGGAATATCGCACCGACGCCAAACCGCAAACCTTTTCGAGCCTCATGTCTTGGGCCGCGGCCGATCGCATGGCCGCCCTCGCCGCGCGTCACACGCCGGCGCGCGCTGCCGGTTGGCACAAGGCGGCGGAAACCATCCGCGACCAGATTATCGCCCGGGCGTGGAATCCCCGGCTGAATGCGTTCGCCGCCACCTACGACGGCGAGGATCTGGATGCCTCGCTGCTCGAGATGGCGAGTCTGCGCTTTCTGCCGCCCGACGACCCGCGCCTGCATGCCACGATCCAGGCGATCCGCGACAGGCTGTCGCAGGATGGCTGGCTGCTGCGCTATCGGCTCGACGACGGCTTCGGCCGCCCGACCGTGGCCTTCCTGATTTGCAGCTTCTGGCTGGTGGAAGCGCTGGTGACGATCGGACGCACAAGCGAGGCACGCAACGTGATGGCGCATATTCGTGGTGCCTGCTCACCGCTCGGCCTGCTGTCGGAAGATTGCGAGACCGCCACACGCCGCCTGTGGGGAAATTTCCCGCAAGCCTATTCGCATGTCGGCCTGATCCACGCGGCCTTCGCCGCCTCGCCGCGCTGGTCGGATGTGCTTTGAGAAACCGGTGAAACCGATGCGGCCACTGCCGGACACGCATCGCCGCGACACAGGCCACGTCGGATTCCGATGAGTGACAGCCTCGCACTGATTCTTGGTATCGTCTGTGCCGGTGCGGGGGGCGAGCTGTTTGTGCGCGGCGTCGTCGGCGTCGCCAGTGTCACGCGTGTGCCGCCCGGGATCGTAGCGGTGACGCTGGCCGCCTTCGCCACCTCCAGTCCCGAACTGACCGTGGCCGTTAATGCGGCGCTTGCGCACACCCCTGAAATTTCACTCGGCGATGCCCTCGGCAGCAATGTCGTTAACGTCGCATTGATCCTCGGCCTCACGGCAGTGATGGCCGCAATTCGCACCTCGCGCGACAGCGTGCGGCGCGATTTTCCTGCCGCTCTGCTCGTGCCGCTGCTCCTTGCTGCCCTCGCCTACGACGGCACCCTGTCGCGCGCCGATGGCGTGGCGCTGCTGGTGACCTTCGTGTTGTGGCTCACGCTCACCATCATCGAGGCCTGGCGCCGGCGCAGTGCCGCCGAAACGGTGCTGGGCGTGACGCGCCCATGGCTGGCCTTCGCACAATGTGCCGTGGGGCTGGTTTTACTGGTCGTGGCGGGCCGGCTCATCGTCCTCGGGGGGCAGGGAATCGCCGCGGCGTTTGGGCTCGATGCGTTCGTGATCGGAGCAACGCTGGTAGCAGTCGGAACCTCTGTGCCCGAGCTCGCCACTGCGCTCATCTCCAGACTGCGCGGCCACGACGAGGTCGGACTGCGCACAATCCTCGGCAGCAATATTTTCAACGGGCTTTTTGTCATCGGAGTGGCTGCAACAATTTCGCCGATTCGTGTCTCCTGGAATGAGGTCGCCGTATCGCTGCTCTTCGGTCTCGTCGCCGTGGCCGTCGTCTTTCCCGGACACGGTGGCATGATCGGTCGCGGGCGCGGTCTCTTACTGCTCGCGCTCTACGTTGGTTACACGCTGGCCGTACTGTGAGTCACGAGAAACGCGTCGCAGCGCGGCGGACGATGTAATAGAATCCCAACATCCCTTCACAGACTGCAAAGCATGCGTCTCCTTCCTCTCATTGCCTTGTTCGCCGGTTTGTTACCGGCCGCGGTCTTCGCGGCGTCCGGCGCCGACTTCACCGCTTCGAATCTTGGTATCGTAGCGATTGCGACCTTTGTCTTTGCCTATGCAGTCGTCATCAGCGAAGAATTCCTGCATCTGCGCAAATCGAAGCCGGTGATCGTGGCGGCCGGCATCATCTGGGTGCTGGTCGCCGTCGCCTACGCCGGCCGCGGCGATACCACGACCGCCGCCGGACTGCTGCGCCACAACCTGCTCGAATACGCCGAGCTGCTGCTGTTCCTGCTCTCGGCCATGACCTTCATCAACACGCTCGAGGAACGCAATGTGTTCCGGGCGCTCAAGTCCTGGCTCGTGAACGCGGGCTATTCGTTGCGCACGATCTTCTGGCTGACCGGCCTGCTCGCGTTTTTCATATCACCAATCGCCGACAACCTTACGACCGCGCTGGTGATGGCGGCCGTGGTGCTCGCGGTCGGCCGCGGCAACCAGCACTTCATCGCGCTCGCCTGCATCAACATCGTGGTGGCGGCCAACGCCGGTGGTGCGTTCTCGCCGTTCGGCGACATCACCACGCTCATGGTATGGCAGAAAGGGCTGGTCCAGTTCGATCAGTTCTTCGCACTGTTCCTCCCGTCCGTGGTGAACTGGCTGGTGCCGGCGGCACTCATGTCGTTTGCCGTACCCGGTGGCAAACCCGAAGTCGCGGCCGAACATACTCCGGTCAAGTTTGGTGGCTACGCCGTGGTGGCGCTGTTCCTGGCCACGATCGCCCTGACGGTCGCACTGCACCACTTCCTGCATCTGCCACCGTTCCTGGGCATGATGACCGGCATGGGGCTTCTCAAGGTCTTCGGCTACTTCATCCGCCGCGATGATCTGCGCCGCCCGCCCTCGATCCCTGAACCGGACTCCGAGGCGTTCTCCTGGCGCGAATACTACAAGCCGGCCGTCAAGCCGTTCGACATTTTCATCAGCATGAAACGCGTCGAGTGGGACACGCTCATGTTCTTCTACGGAGTCGTACTGTGTGTGGGTGGCCTCGGCGCGCTCGGCTATCTCGCCGCCCTCTCCCAGTCGGTGTACACCGGACTCGGTGCCAGTTGGGCGAACATCCTCGTCGGATTCGCCTCGGCCATCGTCGACAATATCCCGATCATGTTCGCCGTTCTCAGCATGAGCCCGGACATGTCGCTCGGCCAGTGGCTGCTGGTCACGCTCACCGCCGGCGTCGGTGGTTCACTGCTCTCCATCGGCTCGGCCGCGGGGGTCGCCTTGATGGGCCAGGCACGCGGCGCCTACACCTTCTTCGTGCATTTGAAATGGACCTGGGCGATTGCGCTCGGTTATGCCGCCTCCATCTGGGTGCATTTTCTCATCAATGCACGCCTCTTCTGATCTTGGTGAACCCCGCCCACCCGATGACATTGCCGACACAGTTGTCCGTGACGACCGCACCATCGCGCTGGTGACGACCGTCCAGAGCAGGGGTCGCGATGATTGATATTATTCTGGCCACAGATGAACGCAGATAAGTGATAATAACGAAATGGGTTTTTGATCCGCGTTCATCCGCGGCTAATTTCTTTGCTTTTTTATTAACAAGGGAACCCAATGGAAAACCTCATCATCGAATTGACCGCGCTGACCGACCGGCTCTCGGGACTGTTGTGGAAGAACCCGCTGACGCTCGCGCTGCTGCTCGGCACCGGCCTGTATCTCACCTGGCGCATGCGTTTCATCCAGGTGCGCGGCTTTCGCCACGCCGTGCACCTGGTGCAGGGCAAGTACAGCTCGCACAAGGATGTCGGCGAGGTGTCGCATTTCCAGGCGTTGTCCACGGCGCTCTCGGCCACGGTCGGGGTCGGCAACATCGCCGGCGTGGCCACCGCCATCGCGCTGGGCGGGCCGGGCGCGCTGTTCTGGATGTGGATGACGGCGGCCATCGGCATGTGCACCAAGTTCACCGAAGTGACGCTCGCGCTCAAGTTTCGCGAGGTGGACAGCGCAGGCCGGGTATCCGGCGGACCGATGTACACCCTGTTGCATGGCCTCAAGATGAAGCGCCTGGCAACACTGTTCGCCACCTTTGCGCTCATCGCCTCGTTCGGCATCGGCAACATGGTGCAGGCCAACTCGGTGGTCGACGGCCTGGGTTTCCTGTTCCCGGAACTGCGTGAGTATGCCTGGCTGGTCGGTGTGCTCATGGCGGCGCTGGTCGGGCTGGTGATTCTGGGCGGCATCAAGCGCATCGCCAACGTGGCCAGCATGCTGGTGCCGTTCATGGCGATCTTCTATATCTCCGCCGCGCTGCTGGTATTGGCCAACCACCTGCCCGCGATCCCCGCGGCCTTTGCCACGATCTTCAACCACGCCCTCAACCCGTGGGCGGTCGGTGGTGCGGTCGTGGGCGAGGCAATCCGCTGGGGCGTGGCGCGCGGCCTGTTCTCGAACGAGGCCGGCCTCGGCTCCTCGCCCATGGCGCACGCGGCGGCGCGCACCAATGAGCCGATACGCGAAGGCCTGGTGGCATTGCTCGAGCCGTTCATCGATACGCTGGTGATCTGCACCATGACCGGCCTGGTGATCATCGTCACCGGCGCCTATCTCACCCGTGCCGAGGGCGTGACCGGCGCGGCGCTGACCGCATACGCCTTCAGCAGCACGCTCGGCCCGGCCGGCGCCTGGGTGGTCGGCATCGGACTCATGCTGTTTGCCTTCTCGACCATCATCTCCTGGTCGTATTACGGCGACCGCGCCGCGCGGTTTCTGTTCGGCGAGCGCGCGGTGCTGCGCTACCGCGTGGTCTACATCCTGCTGGTGGTCGTGGGTGCGGCCGTGCCGTTGCCGCTGGTGTGGAACATTGCCGACATCATGAACCTGCTCATGGCGCTGCCCAACCTGCTGAGCCTGATCCTGCTCGCCGGGCTGGTGAAGCGGATGCAGGACGACTACCTAGCGCGCCCACAACAGCGCACGCGCTAGGGAAGCGCTGATTAAGTTCTTGACTGTCATTTCGACCAAAGGGAGAAATCTGGTAATACCATGATGACGCTGAACTTTCACACCATCAAGATTTCTCGCTGCGCTCGAAATGACAACTTGTTCAGAGCTTCCCTGGGTAAGGTGCATATTATTTCAGCCACAGATGAACACAGATTTTTCAGTCGGTGAAACACCTTGGGCTTGCAGTTTCGATCGGTATTCATCTGCGTTCATCTGCGGCTATAAAATTATATAAATGACCTCCCAACTTCCGACCGACATCGACGACGACGTGCGCCGTGCGCTGGCCGAGGACGTGGGCAGCGGCGACCTGACCGCGCCGCTCGTACCGGATGCCACGGCGCACGCCGAGCTGGTGACGCGCGAGGACGCGGTGCTGTGCGGAACGGCCTGGTTCGACGAGGTGTTCCGCCAACTGGAACCACGCGTGCGCGTCGCCTGGCTCAAACGCGACGGCGAGCGTATCGCGGCCGGCAGCGTAGTCGCCCGCCTCGACGGCCCGGCGCGGGCGCTGCTCACCGGCGAACGCTGCGCGCTCAACTTCCTGCAGACGCTGTCCGGCACCGCGACACGCGCGGCGCGTTATGTCGACGCGCTGCGCGGCGCGCGCGCCAAGGTGCTGGATACGCGCAAGACGATTCCCGGTTTGCGGCGTGCGCAGAAATACGCCGTCACCTGCGGCGGCGGGCACAATCATCGCCTCGGCCTGTATGACGCCGTGCTCATCAAGGAGAATCACATTGCCGCCGCCGGTTCGGTGACCGCCGCGCTCGCCCAGGCACGCGCCGCCGTGGCGACGGACGTTCCGGTAGAGATTGAGGTGGAGAATCTCGATCAGTTGCGCGAGGCAATAAGCGCCGGCGCCACACGCGTCCTGCTCGACAACTTCGATCTCGCACGGCTCGCGGCCGCCGTGCGCGAAACCGCCGGGCGCGCCACGCTCGAGGCCTCGGGCGGGATCACGCTCGACAACATACGCGCCATTGCCGAAACCGGGGTGGATTGTATTTCTGTCGGGCGACTGACCAAGAATGTGTCGGCGATCGATTTCTCCATGCGACTCACGCGCCGCTGATTACGCCGATTCGCGGCACGGCGCCCATAATTGTCACCTTCCCTAAGCGGTCAGCGCCGCGCTGAACGCGCCATTTCGCCGCACTGACATGTCCCTGCGGGAGAGGGCAAAACAGCGCAACACCGGCCCTCATCCTCGGCAACCGCTCCCGACTCCCGCGGGGAGAAGGGACCCAGGGCGCGCCGGGGTGCGCACTATTTACCGTTCTCCTCAAGTAGGTACTGGCACGGCCTATGCATACTCTGGCGGTGTTAGTATTGATTCGCCATGGAAGGTCAGCGTTCGCGCGTTTTTGCGCCCTTGCCATGCCATGCGACTGACGACGACACACAAAGTTGGTTTGGCCCTGCTCATCCCCGCCACCGGGGCAGTGCTGGCGTTGTGGCTGTTTTATTCCTTCCTCATCGATACCGCCGCCGACAGCGCCTTTATCAACATCGCCGGCCGCCAGCGCATGTTGTCCCAGCAGCTCTTCGCCTATACCCAGATGTCCCATCAGTTCGGCCACAGGGAAGACCGGCAAGCGCTGCGCGGGTTGATCGACGAATTCGAACGCTCGCTGACGGCCCTGGAACAGGGAGGCGAGGTGCTGGGCCGCATCCTTCCTCCGGCACCACGCGAGGTTCAGGCCGCGATTGCCTCGATGCGGCACCTCTGGCTGGAACAGAAGCCGGTGCTGCTCAAGTTCACCGATCCTTCGATCCGCGCTATCGAGTTATCGCGAGAGTATGCGCAGGTGGAAACCATCGTCAGCCGTCTGACCGAGGGATCCCACAATGTGGTGACGGCCTACGAAGCACGCAACCAAGCCCTGCGCGCCCGGATACTCCATGCCCTGATCGCCATCACCGCTTTCGACCTGATCTTGCTCCTGGCCGGCATCGCGGGCGCGAAACGCTATCTCGCCGAACGCAAGCGATCGGAAGAAGCGTTACGCAAGAGCGAGAAGGACTGGCGGCTCACCTTCGATTCGATATCGGATCTGGTGTCCGTGCACGACAAGGACTACCGCATCGTCAAGGCCAATAAAGCGATGGCGGATTTCTTTGGCCTGCCGGCCGAGGCCCTGGCCGGCAGGCGTTGCTACGAGGTATTTCATGGCACGAAGGAACCGGTTGCACATTGCCCGCACGCGCGAACCTTGGACACGAAACAGACAGAGAAACAGGAAATCGATGATCCGCGCATGGGCTGCCCGTTCCTGATCACGACATCGCCGGTTTTCGACGAGGCCGGCCAGGTCGTCGCCTCGGTACACGTGGCGAAGGACATCACCGAACACCGACGCACCGAACAGCACCTCCAGCACCTGGCGCACTACGATCAGTTGACGCAACTGCCCAACCGCACCCTGTTTCTCGATCGCCTGGCCCAGGCCTTGACCCGGGCCAACTGGCACCAGCGCATCGTGGCCATGTTGTTCCTCGATCTCGACCGCTTCAAGGTCATTAACGACACGCTCGGACACGACACCGGCGATCTGCTGCTGCAGGCCGTTGCCGGTCGCCTGCTCAAGGCCGTGCGCGAAGGCGATACCGTGGCACGCTTTGGCGGGGATGAATTCGTCATTGCCCTGGTGGACGTTGCCGACGAGCAGGATGTGTACCTGATCACCGAGAAGCTGCTGCGAGAACTCGGCCGGCCATTTGTCATCCACGACCGGGAACTGTTCGTGACCACCAGTATCGGCATCAGCCTCTACCCCCACGACGGTACCGACACCTCGGTACTCATCCGCAACGCCGACGCCGCCATGTACCACGCCAAGGAATTGGGAAAGAACAACTATCAGCGCTACTCCCCGATCCTGCATGCCGGATCTCCCAAACGCCTGGAGCTGGAGACCAGCTTGCGGCATGCACTCGACCGCCAGGAGTTCCGGCTGCATTACCAGCCCAAGATCGATGTGATCACGGGCCGGTTGCGCGGCATGGAGGCCCTGCTCCGCTGGCAGCATCCGGAGATTGGACTCATTGCGCCGCTTGAGTTCATTCCCCTGCTCGAGGAAACCGGGTTGATCGTGGAGGTGGGCGCATGGGTGTTACAGACCGCCTGCGTACAGGCCAGGGCGTGGCAGGAAGCCGGCTTTCCGGATCTGTGCGTTGCCGTGAATCTCTCGGCGCGACAGTTCACGCAGCACAATCTCTCGGAGACAGTTGTAAAGGCCTTGCGCGCAAGCGGCCTGCAACCCCGTTGTCTTGAGCTGGAACTCACGGAATCCATTCTGATAGAGCACAGTGAAACCACCTTGGCGGCGCTACGCGAACTGTCGGGCATGGGGATACAGTTGGCGATCGACGATTTCGGCACCGGCTACTCCTCGCTGAGCTACCTCACGCGCTTTCCGATCGATACACTCAAGGTCGACCGTTCTTTTGTACACGACATCGCCACCGATCCCGACGACGCGGCGATCGTCCAGGCAGTGATCGTCATGGCGCACAGCCTCGGCCTGACCGTGGTCGCCGAGGGCGTGGAGACGAAAGACCAATTGGACTTTCTGCGCCGTAATCGTTGCGACGAAATCCAGGGCTATTACTTCAGCCGTCCGTTGGCTTCCGAAGCCTTCGCCCTGCTGCTGGAGGAGTATCGCCGTCTCAACGAAGTCGCGCGCGATAAGGAATCGCCGGGTGCCACGCCGCATTCACCCGCGGACGTCGTTACGAAGATTTCGCGACACTAAACTGCAGATGCCCGCAGGGCGACCGGTGGTCAAGGTGCCCGGCCGGCGGGGTTGTCCCCGGCATCCAAAAGGTCTAGGCTTATTTCAGGCACAAAGGTATTCGGGGCCACACCCGCGCCGGCCTCTTTCGCGACGCATGAAAACAAAAGTCGATGTACATGACCTCTGCAAGGGAATGTTCGTCTCCGAGCTGGATCGGCCCTGGCTCGGTACGCCATTTTTGTTCCAGGGTTTCGAGATTCAAACCGACGAAGAGTTGGCGCAACTGCGCGCACTCTGCCAACACGTCTATGTGCTGAGCGGCGATGCGCTCGCGTCCCCGGCCATACGCCGCACCAAACCCGTGACCACGGCGCCCCCGGCGGCGCGCAGCGTCACAAAAAAGGCCGCGGAATTCGCCGTCACCGAGACCTCCAGCCGGGAGATCCCGCACAGCGGCATGCCGCCCAGCCGCTACACCGACCAGACACCGGTTGAGGAGGAACTGCGGCAGGCGGTGGAGATTGAACGCAGTGCGCGCGAAACCATTTACTCCATCCTGGACGATGCCCGCCTCGGCCACAGCGTCGATACCCCACGCGCGAAGAAAGTGGTCGGCCAAATGACCGAGAGCATCGTGCGCAACCCGGATGCGCTCGTCTGGCTCACGCACCTCAAGAAAAAACACGAGTACACCGCGCTGCACAGCCTGCGCGTGTGCGTGCTGGCGCTCGCCCTCGGCCGGCATCTCGGCTACGGGCCGGAGAAACTCAACATTCTCGGCATCGGCGCGTTGTTGCACGACATCGGCAAACTGCATGTGCCGCTCGAAATCCTCGACAAGCCGGAGGCGCTCACGCGCGAGGAATTCGAGATCATGAAGCTGCACGTGCCGAACGGCCTCAAGATCCTGGAAAGCGCCGAAGGCATCCCGCCGGCCGCGCTCGAGGTGGTCGGCCGGCACCATGAGCGCTACAACGGCAACGGCTACGCCTTCGGCCTGAGCGGTGACGACATCGGTGAATTCGGGCTGGTCAGCGCCATCGCCGATACCTACGATGCCATCACCAGCGACCGCTCCTATCACCTGAGCCTGTCCGCCGCCGATGCGCTCAAGATCATCTACGAAGGCCGCCAGAAGGCCTACCACCCGTGGCTGACTGAACAGTTCATCCAGTGCATGGGTATTTTTCCAATCGGCAGCATTGTGGAGCTCAGCACCGGCAGCATTGGTGTCGTGATCACCGCCAACCGCGCGCGCCGCCTGCGGCCGCGCGTGGCGCTGATCCTGTCACCGGAGAAAAAGCCGTACATGCCGGCCAACATCCTCGACCTCATGACCGCCACACACGACGCGAACGGCAGGCCGATCGAGATCAAGAACATGTTGCCGTCCGGGACCTTCGGCATCAATCCCACCGACTACATTCCCATGCAGCACCACTGAGAAGGCAGTGATTAGTTCTGGGTGATAAGTGTGGTCGCGGCTTCGCCGCGTTCATTAACTCATCACTTAGAACTTATAACTCAACACTGCCTTACCGTTTGCGCCGAAACAGATCATGGCGCGTGCTCACCACGCGGTCGAGGAACAGCAGCCCATCGAGGTGATCGAGTTCGTGCTGCACGGCACGCGCCTCGTAGCCTTCACAGTCGAATTCGCGCCACTGCCCATCGGCGTCCTGGGCACGCACCCGCACTGACTGCGCACGCGCCACCGTACCGGTGTAGTCCGGTACCGACATGCAGCCCTCGCGCCCCTTGACCTCGCCCGCACGCTGCACGATCTCGGGGTTGACGAGCCGCAGGCAGCCGTGTTGCGGGATACCGGGTTTGGACGACACATCGACCATCGCGATGCGGAAGAAGTGATTGACCTGCGGCGCGGCGATGCCGACCGACCCCGGCCCGGCGCGCATGGTTGCTTCGAGATCGGCCAGGAAAGACTGCAATGCCGCATCGAATGCCGTCACCGGCGCCGACACCTGCTTGAGGCGCGGGTCCGGGTATTGCAGGACCTCAAGCACCGCCATCGTCCTACCCGATCATGGTGTCGAGGGCGGTGACGCGTACCTCGATGCCGCCGACGCGCAGCGGCGCGATGGCGCGCTCGACCACGGCAACACCTCCGGCTGCATGGCCGTCGATGAGCATGATATAGATCGGCCGCTCGGCCGTGCCGCCGACATCCGTGTACAGATCGAGAATATTGAAACCGGCGACGGCCAGCGCCGCCGTTGCCTGCGCGACAATGCCGGGACGGTCGGCGCCATACACCGTCACCTGCACATTCGGTTCGACATGCCGGTGCAGTTCGCCATGAATGGGATCGAGGTGCAGGCGCAGACCGAGCGCATCGGTTACCGGCCGCACCAGCTTCTCCAGGGCCGCGGCGTCCGCGCCCTCGACCATGAGCATGACACTGAAGTTGCCGCCGAGCCGCGCCATCGACGCCTCGCCCAGGTTGCAGCCGCCGCGAAACAGCGCCTCGGTCAGCTTCGCCACAATGCCCGGCCGATCGGCGCCAATCACGGTCAGCATGTGCCATTGCGCGTCCTGTCTTGCCGGTACGGACATAGTGCCTCCTGAACGCCGCCTCAGTGCAGTGCGGCGTGCGTGAAATAGATAAGCGAAACGCCGGCTGCAATCAGTATCACCTGCTGCAGGGTCACCATCGGTTCGAGACGCCTGTGCAGTCCCGGTATCAAATCGGCGACCGCGATATAGATGAAACTGGATGCCGCCACCGCCAGGACATAGGGCAACGCCGCCTGTGCGAGACCGAGAGAAAAATAGGCCAACACCCCACCGATCACGGTGGTGAGGCTCGACAGCACGTTATAGAAGAGCGCTTTGGCGCGGCTGAAGCCGCTGTGCAAAAGAATTGCGAAGTCACCCACTTCCTGCGGGATCTCATGCGCCGCCACGGCCACCGCGGTGACAATGCCGAGATGCAGATCGGTGAGAAACGCCGCCGCGATCAGCACTCCGTCGACGAAGTTGTGCACGCCGTCGCCGATCACGATGAGGTACCCGGCTGCCGAGGAACGCTGCTGCGTCAGATCATGTGCATGCACATGTGTCACACCCGGCAAGTTTCCATGCACTTCAGTCGCTCCCGGCATCCTGCCTCCCGCGACACCTGTACTTCCATGTACTTCGCATTCGTCCGTATGGCAGTGGCGCCAGAGCACAAATTTTTCGAGCAGAAAAAACACCAGCAGCCCGAGCAATACCGTGCCGGTGATCACATGCGCATCGCGCACACCCGGCGCCTCCAGCGCATGCGGCAAAATGGCCAGGAAGGCCGCACCCAGCAGCGCACCGATCGCGAAACTCACCATGGGTTGCAACGCACGGACGCGCGCGGGTTCCGGCAACAACAGAAATGCCGACGCCGCCAAAACGCTGAGCACACCGCCCAGCAGGGTGAACAGAACAATCCAGACCAGCAAGCTCATGAGAAATTATTGTGGTGATCAGACAGGGTTCGCATCATACCCGCAGGTCGGGCACAGCGTCATCCGTTCGCGAGCCAGATGAGCGAGGCCATGCGGCCGGTGGCACCGTCACGCCGGTAGGAGAAAAAGCGCGCGCTGTCGGTCACCGTACAGAACCCGCCGCCATACACCGCCGCGACACCGAGCCGCAGGAGCCGCAGGCGCGCGAGCTGATAGATGTCCGCCAGGTATTTTCCCTCACGTGCGCCACGGAAGGCCTGCGCCGCCTGCGTGTCGCGCTGAATGAAGGCGACACGTACCTCTGGCCCGACTTCAAAGCTCGCGGGTCCAATCGCCGGCCCGAGCCAGGCGAGCAACTCGCTCCCCGGAACGCCCAGGACTTTCACTCCGGCTTCGATCACCCCACCCGCCAGCCCGCGCCAGCCGGCATGCAGCGCCGCGACTTTTGTGCCCGCTCGATTGCACAGCAGCACTGGCAGGCAGTCCGCCGTGAGCACGGCGCATACGGCGCCCGGCTGCGTTGCAAATGCACCGTCCGCTTCCGGCTCCACACCGTTCTGCGCGGCATCCACCATGACCACGCCATGCACCTGTTTGAGCCACACCGGCTCGGCCGGGAGTAATAGCGCGGCACGCAGGCGCGCGCGGTTCTCACGTACCGCTGCTGGGTCGTCGCCGACATGGGTGGCGAGGTTGAAGGTGTCGTAGGGCGCGCGGCTTGCGCCGCCGGCGCGGGTGGTGACTGCGGCGCGCACGTTGGCGGGCGCGGGCCAGTCGGGGAGGATGAATTGTGGTTCGGTCATTCGCTAATCTGTGTAGGGTGCGCTGTGCGCACCAACCTTTCTTTCGTCATTCCGGCGCAAGCCGGAACCCAGAATTTACATGGAATCGCCTGCGGCGATACTGACTGCTTTACTGCGGCTCCCGCGCCGCGGGCGGGTTACTTTCTTGTCGCGACAAGAAAGTAAGCAAAGGTCTGGCCCAGACGCGCATCCATGCGCGGGCCAGACATTCGTACATCCCTGTACATCAAACGCCCACCCGGTCGCTTCGCCGGCTCTTCGAGCCGGTTCCCTGCGCTCCTCGCTTAAGCCGGGCACTGCGTGACGTACAGGGATGTACGAATGCCGCGAGAGCGCGATATGGAAGCCCTACTTCGTTCGTCTTGATGTATAAATAGCGCGAAGCGGCCAACTCGCCCGAATCAAAAAACCGATTCGGGCTCAAACAGTGCTCGCGCACTGCTCCGGCTTAAGCGGCGGTGCTCGGCGAGCTCCGACGGGGGAACGACAACAACATCCGGCGCAATTCGCTTTGCTCATTGCGCCCTACGCACTGTCTCTCCCTAGATTACCGGAGCATTGCGTCAAGCAATGGCCTACAAGCTAGCCATGTATGGGCTATATGATCAACGATTCTTGGGTCTTTGGTTGCTGCACATGAGCGATAGGGAAATGATGCGCCAACGGCAACCTGCAAGTTCGAGCGCTTGCTACATAATGCGTCATATGTAGCCTTCAACCACTGTGGTTGTGGTTTTACTACCGCCTTTGATTGTTTCTTCGAAAACGCCGTTTGCAGGTTATATTCAATCCTCGCGTCAAGAATCGCCGCAGCTCTCTGTGATGGATAGCGGCGTTGCACCACAGCCACCCAAGGAGTAGCGCCTTTAGTCTTACGGAGTGCTCGGAGTAGTTCTGTATTCAAATTAGAGAACAACGCTTGGAATCCATCAAAGCCAAGGTCAATCAAGTTCCGGCGAAGCTCATTTCTTATGCCGTGAGGCACAGTAACCATTGCAAGCAACCGGTCTACCTCAATTGTCAAGGTGAGATGGGGAAGCTTCGTAAATGGCTCTCCCTTCTTTAGACCCTGTAGCTGCAAGAAATCCCAGACAGCCGATCCTTCGCGCCCGGTAATTGCACCTCTGCCGCTCGCATGAGGCGCTATACCCATTTGACGTACCAACTTCTGATTCTTTCGTAGCTCATCCATCGCCAGCTTAAGAAGGCGCTTTGCTTCTGGATAGTTGTAGGGCTCGTCTGCTCCAAACGGAATGCCAGCGAATGTCGTCAATGTTCCCTCCACAGGGTAACCCTCTCCAACAAAGCGCTTCTCTGCTGCAACAAAGTATTCAGCAACACGACGCGCCCACTCTGATGTGGTCGACTCTTTGATCAGCCAAGCGTAAATTTCTGCCCAGCTCCGAAAGAGCCATGAGTTTGGTAATAGTCTTACAGGGCGCTCAGTATCGATCGCCAGGACAACCACACGCTTGAAGCCCCGCCGTTCCGCTGTCTTTTCGTGCCTGTGTAGCTGGTCGTAAGTAAGTTTGGCCGCTACCTTGCTCTCAATGACCAAT
>CAYHES010000034.1:0-18872 GCA_964355495.1 uncultured Acidiferrobacterales bacterium | reverse complement strand
TGAAAGATGTGTGCATAGATTAGCCCTGCGGGAGAAGGACAGGATGAGGGCCGTTCGCTGCGAGCCACGGAAAGCGCAGCGCAGGCGAGTAGTACGAGGTAGGCACGCGGCGACGGGCGAAGCAGGAGCCGCATCGTGCCGTAAAGCCATTGTGGCGATTCCCAGCCGCAGGGCGGCCGAGGCCGGGCGAGCGGAGCGAGACCCGGGAACATTGCGCCGAGACCGAGTACGCGAGAGAGACTGGGAAGTCCTGTCGCGGTATATCGAGGGCCGGCGCACGCTTGTTTTTGCGCTGCTTGGCTCTCACCCCGGCCCTCTCCCACAGGGAGAGGGAGAAAAACGACACGCACTATTTAGCGACTGGATCAGTAAGTCGTCATGTTTAGAAAAGATCGCGGCCGGTGAGCCGTACGTTCGGCAGCGAAACAAGCCTGTATAGTTGTGGTGTGTAACCATCCCGATCTTTAACGTGCGATCACCATGCGCAGAACCATACCGCTCGATCGTCTGGAAGGGTTGCCGGTTCAGGACCAGGGACTGACGACCGAACAGGTTGAAGCGCGCGCCGTGCGCTACGGCCGCAACCTGATACTGGAAACCGTCGGCGGCGGCTGGTGGCTGCTGGTGCGTGAGACCCTCAAGGATCCGATGTTGTGGTTCCTGCTCGGCACGAGCCTGTTGTTTGGCTTCGTGGGCGAGTGGACCGAAGCCGTTATCCTGCTGGTCGCGCTGATTCCGTTTCTGGGAATGGACGCCTTCCTGCATCGCCGCACCCATGCCTCGACCGAAGGCCTCAGCAGCCGCCTGGCAAGCGTGGCGACGGTGTGGCGCGACGGCATGCGCCAGACCGTTGCGGCCACCGAACTGGTGCCGGGCGATCTGGTGGTGGTCGGTGTCGGCGAGGCGTTCCCGGCCGATGGCCTGGTGGTGCGCGGCGAACGCCTGCAGGCCGATGAATCGGCACTCACCGGTGAAGCCTTTCCGGTGCGCAAAGTCCCATTGGCGGAACTGCTTCGCTTCGATGGCGAAGTGAAAATAGACAGTGAACACTGGGGATTCGCCGGCACGCGCCTGCTCACCGGCGAGGCCTGGGCGCGCATCGTCTACACCGGCGGCGAAACGCTGTACGGCGAGATCGTGCGCTCGGCCACGCGCGGCGCCCATGCGCGCACGCCCTTGCAAAGCGCCGTGGGCA
This sequence comes from uncultured Acidiferrobacterales bacterium, assembly GCA_964355495.1. Classification (GTDB taxonomy): domain Bacteria; phylum Pseudomonadota; class Gammaproteobacteria; order Acidiferrobacterales; family UBA6901; genus UBA6901. The sequence continues at coordinate 17,677 of CAYHES010000034.1, read as the reverse complement.
ATCTGGTCACGGTGCTGGTCGTGGGCGCGGCGCTCATCTGTCTGATGCTGGCCTGGGTGCGCTACCAGCAGGGCCACGGCCTGCTCGACGCGCTGCTGAGCGCGGTGACGCTGGCGGTGGCGGCGTTGCCGGAGGAATTTCCGGTGGTGCTCACGTTTTTCCTCGGTGTCGGCGTGTATCGCCTCGCCAGGCGCCAGGCGCTGGTGCGGCGCGCGGTGGTGGTGGAGAACATCGGCCGCGTGTCGTGCATCTGTTCGGACAAGACCGGCACCATCACCGAAGGACGCTTGCGACTGACGCATCAGTTTCCCGCCGCTGACATCAACGACGAGCGCCTGCTGCAACTGGCCGCGGCTGCGTCGCGCCGTGAAACCGGCGATCTCATGGATCTGGCGATTCTCGATGCGCTCGCGCTGCCTCTCAGCGGCGAGCCGGTCGCGAGCTTCCCGTTCACCGAGGACCGCAAGCGCGAGACCGGCATCCTGCGCGTTGACGGCGTGCTGCTGGCCGCGGTCAAGGGCGCGCCGGAGGTGGTGCTCGGGCTGTGCGCGCTGCCGCCGCAGGCCAGTACGCGCTGGCTGGCACGTATCGATGAGCTGGCGAGCAGCGGCCACAAGGTGATTGCCTGTGCCTGGCGCGAACTCGATGCCGCGCTCTGGCCGGGTGGCGAGCCGGATCGCGATTTTCGTCTGGCCGGTTTGTTGGCGTTCGAAGATCCGGTGCGCAGCGGCGTGCCCCAGGCGCTGGCGATGTGCCAGGCCGCGCACATTCACGTCATCATGGTGACCGGCGATCATCCGGCCACGGCACGCGCGGTTGCGCTAGAAGTGGGCTTGGGCGGCGCCGCGCCCGTGGTCATGGAAGGCGCCGACATGGAGGCACGCCTGCAACAAGGCGATGTCGACTTTCTGCGCGAGGTGCAGGTGATCGCGCGCGCCGTGCCCGCGCAGAAGCTCACGCTGGTGCGCGCCCTGCAGGCGCAGGGCGAGATCGTGGCCGTGACCGGCGACGGCGTGAACGACGTGCCGGCCTTGCAGGCGGCGGACATCGGTATCGCCATGGGCGAACGCGGCACGCGCAGCGCGCGCGAAGTGGCGGCGATCGTGTTGCTGGATGACAACTTCCGCAGCATCGTGCGCGCCATCGCCGAAGGCCGGCAGTTGTTTACCAACCTGCAACTCAGCTTTCAGTACCTGCTGATGATCCACATTCCGCTCGTGCTCACGGCGGCCCTGATTCCGCTGGCGGGTTATCCGCTGCTGTATCTGCCGGTGCACATCGTCTGGCTGGAGTTGATCATCCACCCCACGGCGCTGCTCGTGTTCCAGGAACTGCCGGGCGACGGCCAGCTCGCGCCGGTGACGCGTGCGCGGCGATTGCGGTTTTTCAACCTGCCGCAATGGTTCACGATCGCGGCGGTGGGCGCCGCGCTGACGGCGATGGTGACGTTCAGTTACCTGCGCAGCCTCGGCGCCGGTTTCGATGTGGAACACGCGCGCGCCATGGCACTGGTGGTGCTGACGGTGGCGAGTGCCGGCATCACCGCCAACCTCAGCCGGTTCCGCACGCGTGCCGCGTGGCTCATGGTCGGCGCAACGCCTGCGCTGACCATGCTGTTTGTGCAGACGCCGCCACTGGCTGCCTTCCTGCACCTCAGGCCGCTGCACGCCGATGACTGGCTGCTCGCCATCGCCGGCGGGTTGATGGCCTCCCTGCTGTCCGCCATCACCTCGGTGCGGGTGCGATCGACCGGCGTGCCAGGAATCCCGAAGGGATAATAAGTTATTGCCAGCCGGGCATGGATGCGTGTGAAATACAAACCTCGCTCCACAACCGTTCGGAAACGGAAACCCATGCAAACGCCCACAGCCGAAGAAAAAATGCAGTCGCTCAAAACGCTTACGACGGTGGTGTACGCGCTCTATGCCGCGACGTTCATCTCCGGCATCACCTGCATCATCGCCATCGTTATCAACTACGTGAAGCAAGACGATGTCGCCGGCACCTGGCTGGAAAGCCATTTTCGCTGGCAGATCCGCACCTTCTGGTTCGGCCTGCTGTGGGGATTTCTGGGCGCGCTCACCTGGATCATTGTCATCGGCTGGATCGTGCTCGCCGTCAACGGCGTGTGGCTCATCTACCGCATTGTGAAAGGCTGGCTGAACCTGAACGACAACAAGCCGATGTATTCGGCGCCGTAGGCCGATACGCGCGCCCGCCAGGCTGGGTAGCCCAGAGAGCGGGGCCAGCCTGCGAAAGAATGCGGGACGCCGTTATTTCAGTACGTCGCCCGATACAAGGGGAAGAGCGTGGACTGCTCGCGCTCGATGCGTTGCACCAGCGCCGACCCGATCACCAGCAGTTCGATCTGGAAGGTATCGGCAAACGAGTCGTCCAGGCGCGCGGCGCTGTAGGTACGCAGGAAATCCATGAGCTGGCGGCTGTTGACCAGCATTTCGCGCCGGTACTCATTGATAATCGCCGACTTCGCCGCGTCGTCCGCCAGGTGGCGCGACACGTAAACGTAGAACTTCACGCTGGCGGTCATCAGATGATCTTGCAGGGTAATGCGCAACTCGCCGAGCTTGCGCTTCACGCCATCGTAGTCATGGGTGGTGAGCAGTTCCTGTGTCTGGGTGAAGAGGTCCAGCATCCGCTGGTGGTCGGTTCGGAGACGCTTGAGCAACAGCGGGTCGTAACCGATGCGCGTGCCCGGAGCCCGCGGCTGGGTAGTGGGGAGTGGTGCCGAAGACTCGCTGCGGCTGGGCTGCAGAAAACCACGCAAGGCCATAGTCAATCCTTGACCGGGTGACGCTCCGGTCGTGCTCAAGAGATGTGTTCCCTATCTGTAAATTTAGCAGTCCCATGCGCCGTCATGGGCCCGGTATTTCCGGGCCGCCGAGTGCTCCCGCGCATAACCCATTGAAGTACCGCACTTGAGCACGCATCCACTCTCTGTGGCCAATTGAACCCTGCTGACGGGGTGCAGCCAGCCTCGGACAAACGGTACGGGCAAAGTGGTCTGCCGGGGACGCATGGCACCAGCCTCCACTTGCGCCGCCGACAGACAGTGCGTTGCAGCCAAAATCCACAGGATTTGCTAAGGTCTGCAACAGCGAAATGCCACCCGCGCCAGCCGGCGGGATACGCGCCGCAACGCCCGACCCATTCTTAAACCAGAGGTATCGATATGGAGCTGCTCGAACAGATGTTGGCGCAGTCTCAGTCGCTTCTCGTCATCTCGTTGCTCATCTCGCTCGCCTGCGCCGTGCTGTGCGGCGTCATTGCCGCCCACCGCCAGACGCGCTGGGTGTATTGGTTGGCCATGGGTTTTGCCTTCGGGCCGTTCGCCCTGCCGTTTGTGTTTCTGGCCAAGCCCAAGAGCCCGCCAGCCGCCAAGCCCTGAAGCGCGGTGGGCTGTCCCGCAAACCCCAACACAACACGGCCGCGTGCAGCACAGCCGTTGAGGCGCGCTTCGTTCCCCGCCGCCTACGCCCCCAATGCATCCCGAAACTGCAACGCCGCCAGGCGCGCATACAACCCGCCTTCGGCCATGAGCGCATCGTGCCGGCCGCTGGCGACAATGCGGCCGGCATCGAGCACCACGATGCGGTCGACTTTGCGCACCGTGGCCAGGCGGTGGGCGATGATCAGCGTGGTGCGGTTCTGCATCAGCCGTTCAAGCGCCGCCTGCACCAGGCGCTCGCTCTCGGCATCGAGCGCGCTGGTGGCTTCGTCCAGCAGCAGCAACACCGGGTCGCGCAGAATCGCGCGCGCGATGGCGATGCGCTGGCGTTGCCCGCCCGAGAGCCGCAAACCGCGTTCGCCGAGAAAGGTCTCGAAGCCCTGCGGCAGTTTATCCAGAAACTCGGTGGCGTAGGCCGCCTCCGCCGCGCGCCGCACATCGGCGTCGCTCACCCCGGTGTGGCCGTAGCGGATGTTTTCCCAGGCATTGGCGCCGAAGATCACCGGGTCTTGCGGCACCAGCGCCATGCGCTGGCGCAACGGGCGCGGATCGACGCTGCGGATGTCCACGCCATCGAAGCGAATCACCCCGGAGTCCGGATCGTAGAAGCGCAGCAGCAACTGCAACACCGTGGTTTTGCCGGCGCCCGAGGGCCCGACCAGCGCCACCTTCTCGCCCGGTTTCAGAATTAAATTAATATCGCTCAAGGCCGGCGTGTCCGGCCGCGACGGATAGCGAAAGCCGACAGCCGCAAACTCCACCTCGCCGCGCGCCGGTTCCGGCAACGCCACGGGATTGGGCGGCGCGGCGATGCGCGGCTCGGTGGTGAGCAGTTCCAGCAGGCGCTCGGCGGCGCCGGCGGCGCGCAACAAATCGCCCACCACCTCGCTCAGTGCGCCCACCGAACCCGCCACCAGCACCGCATAGAACACAAAGGCCGACAACTGCCCGCCGGTCAGGCGCCCGGCCAGCACGTCGTGCCCGCCCACCCACAACACAATGCTGATGGCGCTGAAGGTGAGCAGCATCACCATGCCGGTGAGCACAGCGCTGGTGCGCGTGCGGCGCAGGGCGGCGTCGAAGGCGGCTTCCACCGTCTGACTGTAACGCGCGCTGTCGATGGCCTCGTGGCAGAAGGCCTGCACGGTGCGTATGCCGTACAGCGCCTCATCCACATAGGCGCTGATGTCGGCCACGCGATCCTGGCTGGCGCGCGACAGCTTGCGCACCCGATAGCCCAGAAACCACAGCGGAATAATCACCAGCGGCACGCCGAGCAACACCAGCGCGGCGAGTTTCAGGCTGGTGATGGCGAGCATCGCCAAGCCCCCGGCAAACAGCAGCGTGTTGCGCACCGCCACCGCCAGGGTCGTGCCCACCACCACCTGCAACAGCGAGGTATCGGTGGTCAGCCGCGAGATCACCTCGCCGGTGCGCGTCACTTCGAAAAACGCCGGCTCCAGCTTGAGCACCTGGGCGAACACCGCCTTGCGAATGTCGGCCACCACGCGCTCGCCGAGCCAGGTCACGAGGTACACGCGCGCCGCCACCGCCACCGACAACACGCTGACCACCACCAGAAACAACAGCAACGCCTGATTCAATTCGGTGCTCGAACCGCTGCTCAGGCCATGATCCACCACCCGCTGCAGCACCACGCCAAACCCGAGCAGCGCGCCGGCGGCGATGAACAACGCCAGCAGCGCGGCCGCCAGGTTCTTGCGATACGGGCGCAGAAAGCCAAACAAATGCGTGAGCACGCGCAGGTTGCGGCTGGTGGTGCGCTGTTCGGTTATCGGTTGGTTGCGGGCCATCGGTATGCAGTGAGTAAGAAGGGGCTGCGGTCAGGGCAGCGGTGGCATCAGCATACCACCGCGGGTTGTAACCAGAACGACGTCGCGTGGCGGCAGTCCGAAGCCCCTGTTGGTTCGAAACCAGCGGCCATTTTTGCTTTGTAAAAATACAGGCATTTTCTTTCAAAGCAGAATATGCCTTGAAAACTGCTCTGCAAAGCACAGGGTCACGCCCGTAAACCCCAAAGACTTCCACTACTGCTGAGCTGGCTCTGTAGGTCGGGCTTTAGCCCGACATGTCGGCCTGAAGGCCGACCTACGACCGCCATGGATGGCGGAAGTGCGGAGCGCGAAGCCGTCAGTGAATGAGGCCTCCTTCACTGGACAAACGCAGGAGCGGTTTTTCCGCCGACCGGATCAGGCCATGTGTCGGTAATTATGAGGCACTACGGGCAAGGTGCCCCAGTTGTTCGCCCCGCGCCTGACGCCCATAATGGAAAAATGAACGCAGTCTTGGTTGCCTGAAGGAGAAAACGCCATGCCCGCTAAACCCGACCCCAAGAAAATCCTCGACGAAGCCATGCAGCTCGAGCCCACCACGCGCGCCTTCATCGCGGAAACGCTCCTCGAAAGCCTGGACCTCGATCAGGACTTCGCGGTCTCGCAGGAGTGGCTGGAGGAAATCCGCCGCCGCTGCGTGGATATCGATAGCGGCAAAGCAACGCTGCTCGACAGCGCCATGGTCATCAACGAATTGCGAGGAAAATACACGAGATGATGTTGCGCTGGCATGGAGAAGCCAGAGGGGTAATCTATCGGGTGCGATCCGATGTCATTGAGATCACCGCCGTCATGCACCTGCGACGAGCGCCGGGATAAAGGAAGACCACAAGGGTAGGGCGTCAATGAGCGAAGCGAATTGCGCCGGATGCGTTCGGCTGTTGGGCTTCCGCTGCGCTCAGCCCAACCTGCACGCTTACCACCGAGGTGCTCGACAACTTGAGGTACCAATCTGGCACCTCAAGTTTGAAATCACAAATTGTGGCTTCAAGATGGGGAGGCCGGCGCTACCCGCGTTATGTCTTCACGGAACAGGGGCATGGAGATGCTCTCCAGTGTTTTGCGTAGCGATCGCACCCCATATTGACAAAGGTAACGTATAGGTTACCATAGAGATGACGACACGGAAGGTCGTTGAATTCCTGGAACCGAACGGTTCCTCGCCTTACGCCAAGTGGTTTGCGCGGCTCGACGCCGTTGCTGCCGCCAAGGTCGCCACCGCGCTGTATCGCATGGAGCAGGGCAACCTCTCCAATGTGAAACCGGTTGGCCAGGGCGTGGCTGAATACCGCATCGACTTCGGTCCGGGATATCGCATCTATATCGGGCAGGATGGCGACGTGCTGATCATCCTGCTCGGCGGCGGCACCAAGAAGGGCCAGAACGCCGACATTCAACAGGCCCAACAACGTTGGCGCGATTACAAAGCGCGCAAGAAGAGGTAAGCACCATGCCCATCACCCGCAAGTTTCGCGACACTGTTTGGACCCGCGCCCAAAGCGACGCGCGCTTCCGCACCGCCATGCTCACCGAGGCGCTCAACGAACTGCTGACCGGCGATCTCGACACCGGCAAGGCCATGCTACGCGACTACGTCAACGCCAGCATCACCTTCGACGGCCTGGCGAAAGCAACGCGCCTCCCCACCAAAAGCCTGCAACGCATGCTCGGGCCGCGCGGTAACCCAACGGCGGAGAGTCTCTTTGCCATCTTCAAGGTGCTGCAGAAGTCCGAACGCATCCGGCTTGCCGTCACTCATAAACGCGCCGCTTAGGGACTGCTGGCAGAATGCCGTAGTACCATAGGTTGGGCTTCTCCCGCGAAGCCTAACAATCGCGCCACCTGCCAACCCGAGGCACAACCCCGACGTGTTCATCCCGTATCGCGCAAAGATCAAGATCACCCGCATCCCGACCATCACCATCGTGGTGGCGGTCGTGTGTCTGTTGGTGTACTGGGCGCAGCAGCGCAGCTGGGATCGCATCGAGAAAACGGCCAAGGCCTATTGCACGGCGGAGATGGCAGAGGTGCAAGAGCGGCCGCAGCGCGAGTTTTTTCAGGGCAGTTTCAGCTGTCCGAATATTCTCATGCACATTTTTTTCAGCAGCGATACCGAGAAGCACCTTGCCTGGCACGTTAAATACTTTACGGACAAGGGCGATCACGAGGCAGCCGCGATTCTGGCAAGAATCTACCCCGTCTTCGTGGCCCAAGCCCCGCCCGACATCACGCGTCGCCTCGTGCACCATTCCGGCAGCTGGAACCCGCTGCAGCTGCTGAGCTCGATCATCTCGCACGCCAGCTGGGACCACGTGCTCGGCAACCTGTTCTTCTTCGCGGCCTTCGCCATGGTGGTGGAAACCGTCATCGGCCCGGTGCTGTTTCTGCTCGTTTTCCTGGCCATGGGCCTTGGCACCGGCGCGCTGGAAAACCTGTTCACCGCCACCCGCGAAGGCGGCACCAGCCTCGGGCTCTCAGGGGTGGTCATGAGCATGCTGACACTGGCCGCTTACCTGGCACCCAAGGTTAAAATCAAATTCTTCTATTTCTATTTCCTGTTCTTCGGGGTCTTGAGCTGGCCGCTGTGGTCGGTGGCCGGCTGGTATGTGTTCTGGGATTTGTTAAGCCACGTGCTCAGCGGTGGCCGCAGTTATGTGAACTACGCCGCCCACCTCGCCGGTGCCGCCATGGGCCTGATTCTCGGCCTTACGTTGTTCCGCGAAAAACGCCATTGGGTAACGGAGCAGCTGGTGGTGGATGAGCCGACCCTGAAGGATGACAGCGAGTCGTGGTTGTACAAGTTCAATGTCCTCGGCGCCACACCGGTGGTCATGGCCTTTGTGTTCATCTATGGTTTCCTGGCCCTGATGGTTGGAACCTGGCTGTTCGTCACCTTCATCACCACCTTCGCGGTGCAGTTGCTGATCGCCGCGCCGGTGGTGGCTGGGGCAATGCAGATCTACCGCATGACGCGCCCAGCGACGCCGCAATGGGAGCTCTACCAGAAAGGCGTGGCAGCACTCGATGCACACAAGTTCCAGGAAGCGCTCAAGATCCTCAAGCCGCTCGCCGAAGGCGGCTACACCCGCGCCCAATTCACGCTCGGGCATCTCTACGCCACGCTCCCCGGCGGCTATCGCGACGACCCCGAAGCACTTCGCTGGTTCCAGGCCGCAGCCAAGCGCGGCCACGCCCAGGCCCAGCACGAAGTCGGCACCCGCCACATGCACGGCAACCAGTTACCGAAGGATCTCAACCGCGCCATCGAGTGGCTGGGGAAGGCCGCCGCCCAGGGAATAGGGCAGGCCGCCCAGAGTCTCGGCCATCTGTACGAGAACATGCTGGGCAACAAGGTCGACAAGGAGAAAGCCATCGAGTGGTATTACCGCGCCGCGGTCGCCTTCCAGAAATCCGGCCATAAGGAGGATGCACGCGCCGTGATCCGCCACCTGCAAAGCCTGACCGGCAAACACCCGACCGTGCTCGGGCTCGTGGCCAAGCTCGAAAAGCTGGTGGCCGGCCAGGGTTGAGCTGCCCGGAAAGAGGCAGGCCAGGGATAGTCGCGTTTGACATATGACGCGTCGCGTAATAGTCTGAACGACAATGATCCGCTCCTTCCGCGACCCCCGGACCGAGGCCCTGTTCAATGACTTGGACGTGCCGCGGTATCGGGCCATCGAGCGGGTCGCTCGCCGCAAGCTCCTGTATCTGCACCAGGCGCAGCGCCTTGACGAACTCAAGGTTCCGCCCGGTAACCGGCTCGAAGCCCTGAAAGGCGACCGCAAAGGACAGCACAGCATCCGCATCAACGACCAATGGCGGGTATGTTTCCGATGGAAGGACGGCGATGCCTTTGATGTTGAAATTGTGGATTACCACTGAGGTGCACCATGACCACCAAGCACAAGCGACTTGATCCGATCCACCCGGGCGAAATTCTGCTCGAAGACTTCATGAAGCCGATGGGCGTCAGCATCAACCGCCTCGCCCGCGACACCGTCGTGCCCCCGGGCCGCATCAGTGCCATCGTCAACGGCAAGCGCGCGATCACCGCCGACACTGCCCTGCGCCTCGGCAAGTATTTCGGCGTCTCGCCGCAGACGTGGATGGGCCTGCAGGCGGAGTATGACCTGCGCGTCGCGCAGCGCGTCATCGGCGCCGAGGTGGATAGACGCGTCCAGCGACATGCGGCGTAGCAGGGGGGCGCGATTACAAAACGCGCAAGAAGAGGTAAACACCATGCCCATCACCCGCAATTTTGCCGTGCAGGGACGCACCAATGCCGCGGGCGCACGGATGCGCAGGAGCGGCCGCGACACTGTCTGGACTCGCGCCCAAAGCGATGCGCGCTTCCGCACCGCCATGCTCACCGAGGCGATCAACGAACTGCTGGCCGGCGATCTCGATACCGGCAAGGCCTAGCTGTGCTGTACAGGGAAGTACGAATGCCGCGGGCGCATGGATGCGCAGGAGCGGCCGCGACTACGTCAACGCCAGCATTACCTTCGACGGACTGGCGAAAGCAACACGCCTCCCCACCAAAAGCCTGCAACGCATGCTCGGGCTACGCGGCAACCCGACGGCGGAGAGTCTTTTTGCGATCTTCAAGGTGCTGCACGACTGCATGGATGCAGGAGGTAGGGCAACGCCGGGAGCAGTTGCCGAGAAGTCCGAACGCATCCGGCTTGCCGTCACCCACAAACGCGCCGCTTAGAGGCCGCTGGCAGAAAACAGTAGGTTGGGCAGAGCTCGCGAAGCCCAACAAACACGCTGCTCCGCCGTTGCGTGCTTGCATCATCCACTACGCCCCCAACGCATCCCAAAGCTGCAACGCCGCCAGGCGTGCATACAGCCCGCCCTCGGCCATGAGGTGCCTATCTGAGGCTCACGCAGCGCGCGCTTTCTTCGATGGCCGCACCAGGGATTCGGCGGGGATACCGAGTTTGCGGTGCAGCTCCCAGATCATCTTCAGTGTCAGCGGCCGCTTGCGGCTGAGAATTTCGTACACACGGTTGGAGCGGCCGATCATCGGCTCCAGATCCTTCACGGTCAGTCCTTTGCTTTCCATCGTGTACTTGATCGCCTCAACCGGATCAGGCAGGTCGAGCGGATAGTGTTTGGCCTCGTAGGCCTCTACCAGTGTCACCAGCACTTCGAGCCGGTCGCCCTTGGGCGTGCGGGGCTTGGCATCCATCAGTGTCTCAATATCCTTGAGGGCGGCCTGATAGTCGGCTTTGGTCTTGATGGGTTTGATGTCCATGGTTACAAATCCTCAGATTGTTTGTGCGTCGATCCGGTCGTACTGGGCATGGGTTCCGACGAAGCGGATATACACCACGCGGTAGCTGTAGTTGATCCAGACCACGACTCGATACTTGTTGCCGGCGATATTGAACACGGCGCGCCCATCCCTGAGAATGCTGGCGGTGCCGACGTCGCGCTTCAATTCCGCCGGCGACTTCCAGTCGGCCTTGAGGGTGTGCCGGTACCAGGCGAGGCCCGGCTCCTTGGCGTCCAGGCGAGAGGGGCTATTTTCCCAGAAGGCCTTCAGGGTGCTCAGCGCGATTACCCGCATGGACGACAGCATAGTCCCATAATGGGACTAAGGCAAGTGGTGCCATTGGGCCGTAGGATGGGCAGAGCTCGCGAAGCCCAACAAACACGCTGCACCTCTTTCGTCATTCCGGCGCGACCGCCATGCGACCGCCATGGATGGCGGAAGGTAGGGCAACGCATGGAGCAGTTGCCGGGATGGCGGAAGTACTGGAAACGCAGGAGCAGTTTCCAGTGCAAGCCGGAATCCAGTGGTTTCAAAGAGCTCTCTGGATGCCGGCGTGCGCCGGCATGACGACAGAAGAACTTGCGCAGTCATTCCCTAAACCCCCAACGCATCCCGAAACTGCAAAGCCACCACCCGTTGCAGCACCATGCCAAACCCGAGCAGCGCGCCGGCGGCGATAAACAACGCCAGCAGGGCAGCCGCCAGGTTCTTGCGGTACGGGCGCAGAAAGCCAAACAAATGCGTCAGCACACGCAGGTTGCAGCTGGTGGTGCGCTGTTCGGTTATTGGTTGGTTGCGGGCCATGAGCGGACGAAAAGCAAGAAAGGCTGCGGGCAGGGCAGCGGTGGGCAGCAGCATACCACCGTGGGTTATAACCAGATCGACGTCACCCCAGAACAGGTTGGAGACCATGCTAGCTCGATACCAGCGGCCATTTTTGCTTTGTAAAAAAAGCGAATCCTTTCAATGCAGAACATGCCTTGATAATTGCTTTGCAAAGCCATGGGCCACGCCCGTGAACCGAAAAAACAACGCCTATCGCAAGCCGGGACGCTTCCCGGCCACAAACCAGACACAGCTTGCAGTTTATATCAATGCAGATATACTTTACCAATGAAGCCCATCACCTTTCTCGGTGATTCTCTCGAAGCGCTGCGCGCCTTCCCGCACGAAGCACGCCGGGAGTCCGGGTTACAACTGGACCGCGTGCAACGCGGACTCCTGCCCGAGAACTGGAAGCCGATGAAGACCATCGGCGCCGGCGTCACCGAGATCCGGGTGCGAGTTGAAGGCGGGGCATTTCGGGTGCTGTATGTGGCCACATTTTCCGAAGCTGTTTATGTGCTGCATGCCTTCCAGAAGAAGACCCAGAAAACCGCCAAGGCCGATTTGAGTCTGGCGACAACGCGCTATAAGGCGCTGAGGAAAGAGCGATGAAGAAACAAACCTACGCAAGCGTATGGGATGCCCTCGAAGCTACACCCGAAGCGGCCGCCAGCATGCGCGTGCGCGCGGAACTGATGATCGCCGTGCAGCGTCACGTGGAAGCGAGCGGCGAAACCCAGGCCCAGGCCGCGAAACATCTGGGGCTCACGCAACCACGCCTCAACGATCTGTTGCGCGGGCGCATTGAGAAATTCAGCCTGGATGCCCTCGTGAACATGCTGGCACGTGTCGGCAGACAAGTGGCTGTGAAGGTGAAGCGGGCCGCGTGAACGTCCGTTAAGAGGTGTTTAACGGACCTGACCAAAGAGTTGTCGAAACTCGTCTCCCTCATCCACACCTTGCGGTGCAATGGTTTCTCGCGCGCTGACTCCCGCCACCTACGGCGCTCGCTCACCCCGAAACAGCAACGTTGCCAACCGTTGCAGCACCACGCCAAACCCGAGCAGCGCGCCGGCGGCGATGAACAACGCCAGCAGCGCGGCCGCCAGGTTCTTGCGATACGGGCGCAGAAAGCCAAACAAATGCGTGAGCACCCGCAGGTTGCGGCTGGTGGTGCGCTGCTCGGTAATCGGTTGGTGGCGGGCCATGCGCGGGCGAAGGGCAAGAAGGGGCTGCGGGCAGGGCAGCGGTGGGCATCAGCATACCACCGCAAAACCATGGCGGAGCTGGGCTCGCTGGCGACAAAGCGGGCAGAGCACGCAAGTGGTTCGGGGCCTAAACTCGCCCTCGGCACTACAGCCTTACCTTATATGTAGCAATTAGCGGCGCGGCTGCGCCGGGCCCGGGAGTGCGTGATAGGATGCAAAAATAGGGGATTTGGGGAGCGTCTTGGTACCACAGTTAGAACAAGAAGCCTGTAAATTGATCGATAAGCTGCTGATCGAGGCCGGCCGTTTACTTAGTGGCACAGAAATAACCAAATTTCACTCAATATGTGTCGCCAGCAGAAATTCGCGCAATGTTTGTTTATAGCAGCATGACTCAGACAGAAGCCCAAACCCGCAAAGTGCATATAGACAAGCAGCTCCAGGCTGCGGGTTGGGACGTTAGCGACCGCACCCAAGTCGTTGAAGAGTTCGACATCAAAGTCGACCTCCCCGAGGGTGTACAGGAGCCTCGCACGCAGTACGAAGGCCACCAATTCAGTGATTACGTCCTGCTAGCAAAAGACGGCAAACCACTGGCAGTGGTAGAAGCCAAGAAAACCAGCAAAGACGCCGCACTGGGCCGCGAGCAAGCCAAACAATACTGTTACAACATTCAAAAAGAGCAGGGTGGAGAACTTCCGTTTTGCTTTTATACAAACGGCCTCGAAACCTTCTTCTGGGACCTCGACAACTATCCGCCGCGCAAAGTAGTGGGCTTTCCAACTCGCGATGACCTGGAGCGGTTTCAATATATTCGCCGTAACCGCAAGCCACTGACCCAGGAACTCATTAACACCTCAATTGCCGGCCGCGACTACCAAATCCGCGCTATCCGTGCGGTGCTCGAAGGCATTGAACAAAAGAAGCGCGACTTCCTGCTGGTGATGGCCACCGGCACCGGCAAGACCCGCACCTGCATCGCGTTGGTCGATGCCCTGATGCGCGCTGGCTATGCCGAGAAGGTGCTTTTCCTGGTCGACCGTATCGGGCTCAGAGAACAGGCGCTTGGGGCGTTCAAAGAGCATCTGCCCAATGAACCACGCTGGCCCAATGTCGGCGAAAAGCTTATTGCCAAAGATCGCCGCATCTATATCGCGACTTACCCAACTATGCTCAACATTATTCGGGATGAGTCGCAGCACCTGTCGCCACATTTCTTTGATTTCATTGTCATCGATGAGAGCCACCGCTCCATTTACAACACCTACGGTGAGGTCCTCGACTATTTTAAAACCATCACCCTCGGCCTGACGGCCACACCAACCGACATCATCGATCACAACACGTTTAAGCTCTTCCACTGCGAAGACGGCATCCCGACCTTCGCCTACACCTTTGAGGAAGCCGTTAGCAATGTGCCGCCGTACCTCAGCAGCTTTCAGGTGATGAAGGTTCAGACCAAGTTCCAGATGGAGGGCATCAGCAAGCGCACCATCTCGCTGGAAGATCAAAAAAAGCTGTTGCTGGAAGGCAAGGAAATCGAAGAAATCAATTTCGAAGGCTCACAGCTGGAAAAGCAAGTCATCAATAAGGGCACCAACACCCTCATCGTCAAGGAATTCATGGAGGAGTCCATTAAGGATTCCAACGGCGTATTGCCCGGCAAGACCATCTTCTTCTGTTCGACCAAGGCCCATGCCCGCCGCATGGAGGAGATCTTCGACGCGCTCTATCCGCAGTACAAAGGCGAGCTCGCCAAGGTGTTGGTCTCGGACGATCCGCGCGTCTACGGCAAGGGCGGTTTGCTCGATCAATTCACCAACAACGACATGCCCCGCGTCGCCATCAGTGTCGACATGCTTGATACCGGTATCGACGTGCGCGAGATCGTCAATCTCGTCTTTGCCAAACCGGTCTACTCCTACACCAAGTTCTGGCAGATGGTCGGACGTGGCACCCGCTTATTGGAAACCAATAAGCCTAAGCCTTGGTGTACTGAAAAAGACGTGTTCCTGATTCTAGATTGCTGGGACAACTTCGAGTACTTCAAACTCAAACCCAAGGGCAAGGAATTAAAACCGCAGTTGCCTCTACCGGTGCGGCTGGTAGACCTGCGTATTGATAAAATCGAAAAAGCCATCGATAGCGGCCATCAAGACATCGCCGAACGCGAAATCGGTAAATTGCGCCAACAGATTGCCGAACTACCGCAAAGCTCGGTCGTCATAAAAGAGGCCGCCACCGCACTCAATAAACTCAAAGAAGAAAACTTCTGGATCACGTTAAACCACCAGAGGCTGGAATTCCTGCGCGCCGAGATCAAACCGCTCTTCCGCACCGTGTCCGAAGCCGACTTCAAGGCCATGCGTTTCGAACGCGATCTGCTCGAATACTCACTGGCGAAACTAAGCGAAGAAAAGGAACGGGCAGACACCCTCAAGGAAGGCATCGTCGAACAAATCAGTGAACTGCCGCTCAGCGTCAACTTTGTTAAAGCCGAGGAAGCGCTCATCCGCGCCGCCCAAACCAACCACTACTGGGGCAAAACGAACGCTATCGATATTGAGGATGCGCTGGACGAGCTCACGATCAAGCTTGGCCCATTAATGAAATTCCGCGAACAGAATGCCGGACCAGGCCCCACGCATCTCGACCTGACCGACACCCTGCACCACAAGGAATGGGTTGAGTTCGGACCACAGCATGAAGCCGTGAGTATTAGCGCCTACCGGCAAATGGTCGAAGCCTTGATCCGCCGAGCTCACCGAGCACAATCCTGTGCTGTTGAAAATCAGAAATGGCGAACAAATCAGCCCGGAAGAAGCCAATAGCCTGGCCGAATTGCTACACGCCGAGCACCCTCATATAACCGAGGATCTATTGCGCCAGGTCTACAAGAATCGCAAGGCTCATTTCATTCAGTTTATCTGCCACATCCTCGGCATCGAGATTCTGAAAAGCTTCCCGGAAACCGTCAGCGAGGCCTTCGAGCAATTCATTCGCCAACACACCAACCTCAGCAGCCGCCAGCTGGAGTTTCTCAATCTGCTGAAAAACTTCATTGTCGAACGCGAAAAGGTGGACAAGAAAGACCTGATCAACGCGCCGTTTACGGTGATCCACCCGCAGGGGATTCGTGGCGTGTTCAGCCCAGCCGAGATCAACGAAATACTCCAGCTCACTGAGAGCTTGGCCGCGTAAGCCCGCCATCAACGAGCGACAAAACGAGAGAACTTAAACCATGCTGCAAAACAATCCCGAACTCAAAAGCAAGATCAACCAACTCTGGAACAAATTCTGGAGCGGCGGCATCGCCAATCCGCTCACAGCGATTGAGCAGATCACCTACCTGCTGTTTATGAAACGGCTGGACGAGCTGGACGCGAAAAGACAAGCCGATGCCGAATTCACGGGTGAAAAATACATCTCCAAGTTCGAAGGTACGTGGATACCACCGGAGTACCGTGCAAAACCGAGTGACGATGACACCGCGAAAGAAACAAAGAAGCGGCTCACAGACGAAAAGCAATACGCCATCGAAAAACGTACTCTGCGCTGGAGCGAGTTCAAGCACATGCAGGCCAACGACATGCTTCACCATGTGCAGGGCAAAGTCTTCCCCTTCCTCAGAGACATGAACGGTGCGGAGTCCAACTTCACCCACCACATGAAAAACGCCGTGTTCATCATTCCCAAACCGGCGCTGCTGGTCGAGGCGGTGAAGACCATCGACGAAATCTTCGAGGTGATGGAAAAAGACTCGAAAGAAAAAGGCCAGGCCTTTCAGGATATCCAGGGCGATGTCTATGAAATGCTGCTGTCGGAAATCGCCACCGCCGGCAAGAACGGCCAGTTCCGCACCCCGCGCCACATCATCAAGCTCATGGCGGAATTGGTGCAGCCGCAACTGGGCGACCGTATCGCCGATCCGGCCTGTGGTACTGGTGGTTTCTTGTTGGGCGCCTATCAATACATCGTGACGCAGCTGGCACTCAAGGCGGGGACGAAAGACCTGCAGCCGGATGAGGATGGCTTCGTCCGCACCTCCGTGGCGGCAACCCTGACAGAAAAAGCGAAGTCGATACTCAGCAATTCGCTCTATGGCTACGACATCGACAGCACCATGGTGCGCTTAGGTTTAATGAACCTGATGATGCACGGTATCGACGAACCGAAGATCGATTACAAGGACACGCTGAGCAAAAGTTTCACCGAAGAAGCCGAATACAAAGTCGTCATGGCCAACCCGCCCTTTACCGGCAGCATCGACAAGGGCGACATCAACGAACATCTGCAACTGGGCACCACTAAAACCGAACTGTTGTTTGTCGAGAACATCTATCGCCTACTGAAAAAAGGCGGCACCGCCTGCGTCATCGTGCCGCAAGGCGTGTTATTCGGTTCCGGCGGCGCGTTTAAAACGCTGCGCCAATTGTTGGTAGAGCGTTGCGATCTCAAAGCGGTGATCACCATGCCCAGCGGTGTGTTCAAGCCCTATGCCGGTGTCAGCACCGCCATTCTGCTGTTCACCAAGGTGTGGGGGCCGAAGGATAAGGTCAGCAAACCGGCCACCGAACACGTTTGGTATTATGAAATGACCGCCGACGGTTACTCGCTGGACGACAAGCGCACCAAGCAGGAAGGCTATGGCGACCTGCAAGACATCGTCGCAAAATACCACGCCCGTAATCCGGAAACCAACACCGATCGCACCCAGAAGTGTTTCATGGTGCCACGCGTGGAAATCGCCAGCGAAGAAAATAACTACGACCTTTCCTTGAGCCGTTACAAGAAAGACGTGTTTGAAGAAGTGCACTACGACGCCCCGGCAGTGATTCTGGACAAATTGCTTCAAGCTGAAGTGGGTGACGCGACCGATGTGGACCTAGCCCAGGTGCAGAGTGGCATCGTGCGCGAGTTACTGGAGCTGCGGGGGATGATTGGATGATCACAACTAGAGTGCCGTTTGACGTTGCAGTGAAATCCCGTGGTGAGTACGATCACCGATCTCGATGGTAAAAGCGGCTTTTTTGGTCAAGTACCG
>CAYHES010000033.1:0-19008 GCA_964355495.1 uncultured Acidiferrobacterales bacterium | reverse complement strand
GTCGTGATCGCCGGCATCGGTGATGCGTACCCGGGCGAATTCCCCGACGTCCAGGCCGGCGCTGTTTTCGATGATCACCACGCCGTCAACCTCCGGAAAGAATGTGCCGGCGGAGCCCATGGGAAGCAGAATGAGCATCAAACGTTACCGAGAGTGCGCCCGCATGGGGAAAATGAGGGGTTGCATTTCCTATCCCTTTGGCTAGAGTCCATCGTATATGTGTGTGAATAGTACCCTTGCAACTGACCGCAGGGTCAGTTTTTGGTTCATGAAATTGCAATAACTATTGATCGACGCAGTGCCTGAAGAAGAAAGGTTCTCAGGGCACTGACCCGACGAAAATGAGGTCTGCCAAGATGAAAAGATTTGCGTACAGCGTGATCGGAGTAGGGGTTCTCCTCCTCTTTGCGCTGCTGGGCGGATGCAGCAACAACAGTCCCGCCGACGGTTCCGGGATGATCAGGATTACCTTCCATGACACGGTGGTCGACGGCAGCACTATCAGAAGGATAGACATGACCGTGGTGAGAACCGAGCTTATCGACCAATATGACGCAAGACTCGTTGTGTCTACTGAACCACGCTCCTTTAACCTCCTAGCAGCCTGTCGGACTTAGCCTGAACCGATCGAGAAATGATGAATTATTCTATGCGAAAGTGTCCGACATAGATGATTAAACGTATCAGGGTGGCCTGTGTGCGTTTTCTTTGACACCGAACAGACAACTGTGTGCAAATTCATCGTTCGTGCCACCTGTGGAATCGTACGAAGATTTTTTGTTAAGTCCGACAGGCTGCTAGAGTTGATGGCCAACAATCCCGTTGTCCTGGCCCATGCCAGTGTCCCTGCGGGCACCTACAAGCAGATACGCCTCGTTCTCGACGACAACACATCTATCTCAATCACCGACGGCACTACCCACCCCCTTACCGTGCCCAGCGGAGAGCAAACCGGCATCAAGATCGACGGCGTGTTCGAAGTGCCGGCTGGCAAGCTCTATACCCTCGACATCGATCTTGATCCAGGCCGGTCGGTTCATTATGCCCCGGGCAACGGCTATATGCTGAAACCCGTGATTACCCTTACCGGCAGCGACATCAACTCAGGCAACTTCTATTATGCAGGCACCGCCGGAGGGGACGCCTTTGTCGCCGCCCTTTCCACCGGCGGCAGCCTTTCGGCCAAAACAGCGCGCTACCCGAAATACGTGATCAACGGTTACTACGTCCACGATGGCGTTCACCAGAAACTGACGGTGGTTCCGCAAGAGGTGACCTGCCCGGGTTGTTCACGCTGGGAACGGCTAAAGATGAAGCTTTTCACGGACGTGCCGCCAGCAACGATCTACGATGTTCTCACATTCGGCGCCGATTACATTAACCTACGGGAGCCCGGATCGGGCGTCTATCACCCCCTCTTCCGGGTTCCGACCTTCAGCTTGGGCTACACCAGTCCGTCCAAGGAATTCACGGTACAGGTTACGATTCCAAATGCCCTCTGGGCCGGCAAGACCCTGTTCGCCATGCTCATTCCCGAGAACGAGGAGGGCAGGATCTTCAGCGCCGTGGACACTATTCCCGACAGTCTCGTTTCCAGCTTCGACTTCGTCGTCCCCAAGAGCGATTTCATCGGCACGAACAAGGACTATGTGATGCTTATGGTGGTGGTCGAGAGCCAGGATGACCTGACGCTGCTGAGCGACGGTACGGTCGAAAGCATGCGGAACCTCGTGGCACAGAACACAAAGAACGCTGTGCGTTTGCATGTATCCCGGGACGTGGTGCCCCCTGCACCGGTGCGGGTACCCTTTATTGCAAGTACAAGTATTAGCAACTAGATGGGGGCGTCATCCGGCTGGAAGGAGATGGAATAACATGAGAATGTTGAGGCTGGTGGTATTGATAGGTGTTCTGCTCGCGGGAGCGGCTTGCGTCAAAGACCCAGGACCTATTCCCGCCAATATGAGCAGAATCAAAGTCGTGTGCAAAGGTTTGTACCTAAATTCGATTTTGGTCAACGTCACAGAAACTGCGTCTGGCCAATTGGCCGGTGTCACCCAGGAGCTGGGATGCATCCTCTACGATGTTGCGTATTTTGACGTGCCTGTTCCGCCGAATTCGTACGATGTCAATGTAGGTGGTACTCCGAAGTACAAGACGGCGACATTCAACGGCGCGGGCGAGCAAGTGACGGTGCGTATCACTGCTGTGCTCATCTCTTATGGTGCGGACATATGACGCACACCGCTGCATCTGTGAGAAGTGACTTCGGCAGACCGGATGTCCGGGCAGGTATGACCCGTGACAGGAGGAGGGCAGGGATCAGAGCCAGATGGAGCCGGCGGCGCGACCAGTCGATCATTGTGGCGGCTACGGCGGCGATCCTGCTCTTGTTTCCGAGTCTTTCCGGTGGGCAGGAGAGTGGTAAAGAAGAGCCCAGTACAGGCTGTGCTCAGAAAAACCTAATCTCCATCACCCCGCCCATTGTCGGATATACAAGCGTGGAAGGAACCATCTATGACGCCTTCCCGGTGTCAGTGGAACGAGCCGTGCAGGAACGCATTGGGTTGCGCCTGAAGCCGTCTCTCATCTATTTCGATTCGGCCTATCAGGCGTACTCTCTCTTCCTTTCCCTGCCCATCTATCTCGAACCATGCACTGCTTATCGCTCCTACCACGGTTTTTACGGCGCACCGCTTCTGGTCTACACGGTGGACCGTCTGCCGGTGAGAACAGAGGTCCTGCGGGGAGGGATCGAGGGAGGGTATCTCTGGCCCGTCGGTAGCGATAAGCAATTCACCTTGGGACTCTGGCATGTCTTCGGTGCCTTGGACAACCAGCGGGGAAGCTCAGGTTTTACGATCTCCTACGGATTCTGGTTCTGACCACATTAATATCCCGTGCCGACGCCGGGTACGCAGCATCGTTTCCTGATAAGTCGGTGGCGGCGCGGCAAAACTAATCGTTGGGTGTCACACTGGACGTTATGACAAAAGCTCAGCGCCTTCGCATCGAAGGTGAAGTAAGACTGGTCATTGGGGCACTCTTCAGGCTCAGGTGTCGTCCGCTGTTTTCGGCGATGATTGTTGTCGTTGGCGTTACCAGCGGCTGCGCCACGGAGACCGTGATGAAAGCCGCCCGTGAAACCACGCGCCAGCAGGTCGCGGGAGTTGTCCGGCTGGTTTCAGCCTCACGCGATGCCGAGGCTGGTTATCTCTGCGTTCATCGCACCACGCCCGATGCCAGGGTCGAAACGTATCGGGTGCGTATTCCCGTTGCCGAAAGCCACAACTTCCATATTGCGGTGGCCGATGACCAACCGGCGGTGATTAAAGTGGAGGCGGACCAGATTAAACCTGGCGCCTGCGAGTCAGCGGGTGAACCCATGGCCATTATTGATGTCGTCAACCAGGACAAGCTGGTGTTGGCGGCAGGTCAGAAGGAAGCCGTCTATGTGCATTATGCCGAAGGTAGTTTGCAAGGCCTTGGTTATGTGGCCGCCAAGCCTTTCCTCAACAACCGTTTCAGCTACGCCATAGACCTGGGCGAGACTGCCATTTTTTCTGAGCGTGTGTTGGCGCGACCCTACCTGTTGGTATTGGTGCCATTGACCGTGGCGGTGGATGCGGCGGCTGTCTTCATTGTCGCGGCACTGAGGGGATGTGGCAGAAGCGTTGATG
Source organism: uncultured Acidiferrobacterales bacterium (assembly GCA_964355495.1). GTDB lineage: Bacteria > Pseudomonadota > Gammaproteobacteria > Acidiferrobacterales > UBA6901 > UBA6901. The sequence goes on along the minus strand of CAYHES010000033.1, from coordinate 15,328 downwards.
GTTGTAGCGGGGGCTGGTAGCGCCCGGAAAACCGAAGTGTCGTCTTGGGCGGGCCGTTGAGGCGGTCAGGCATGACGTTAAATCGTCTCCGCCCACAGGTCGTGATCGCCGGCATCGGTGATCCGTACCCGGGCGAATTCCCCGACTTCCAGCCCCGCGCTGTCCTCGATAATCACCACACCGTCGATTTCCGGCGCATCGGCATAGCTGCGCGCGAGGGCGGTGCCGTCGTCGGTGATCTCATCCACCAGCACCGTCATCTCCTGGCCGATGCGGCGTTCCAGCCGGGCGGCGCTGATCTCGGCCTGGACTTCCATGAAACGCTCCAGCCGCTCCTGCTTTATTTCCTCTGGCACTTGATCGGGCAACGCATTCGCGGCCGCGCCTTCCACGGCTGAATAGGGGAAGCAGCCGACGCGATCGAGCTGCGCGGCTTCGAGGAAATCGAGCAGCATCTGGAAATCTTCCTCGGTTTCGCCCGGGAAGCCGACGATGAAGGTGCTGCGGATCACCAGCTCCGGGCAGGCCGTGCGCCACGCGCGGATGCGCGCGAGCGTGTCTTCGGCGGCGGCCGGGCGCTTCATGGCCTTGAGAATTTTCGGGCTGGCGTGCTGAAAGGGAATGTCGAGATACGGCAGTATCTTGCCGGCCTGCATGAGCGGAATGACGTCGTCGACTTGCGGATAGGGATAGACATAGTGCAGCCGCACCCAGATGCCCATGTCGCCGAGGTGCTTGACGAGTTCGAGCATACGCGTCTTGACCGGCATGCCGCCCCAGAAATCGCTGCGGTACTTCACGTCCACACCATAGGCGCTGGTGTCCTGCGAGATCACCAGCAATTCTTTTACACCGCTGTCCACCAGATGTTCCGCCTCGGTTAATACTTCACCGATCGGACGGCTGACCAGATCGCCGCGCAGCGACGGGATGATGCAGAAGCTGCAGCGGTGGTTGCAGCCTTCGGAAATTTTCAGGTAGGCGTAGTGCGCCGGCGTGAGCTTGATGCCCTGCGCCGGCACGAGATCGATGTACGGGTCGTGCGGCTTGGGCAGGTGCGCATGCACCGCCTGCATGACTTCCTCCAAGGCATGCGGGCCGGTCACGGCCAGCACCTGCGGGTGTGCCTGTTTGACCACGTCGCCTTTCGCCCCCAGGCAGCCGGTGACAATCACCTTGCCGTTCTCGGCCAGCGCCTCGCCGATGGCATCGAGCGATTCGGCAACCGCCGAATCGATGAAGCCGCAGGTGTTCACCACCACCAGATCGGCGTTGCCATAATCCGGGGAGATGGCATAGCCCTCGGCACGCAACTGCGTGAGGATGCGCTCGGAATCCACCAGTGCCTTCGGGCAGCCGAGGCTGACGAAACCGACTTTGGGGGCATTGGAAATGGGCATTCGGAAAGAGCACCAGCCGCGCGGCGCGCGGCGCAAGAAGCAGTCTGTGGATGATAAGGATGTGGCGGGTTAACTACCAGTGAGCAGGGTATTGAGATTGCCCAGGTCCGCCTCGCTCATGGTGCCGGCGACGAACTTCAGGCGCAGATGGCTGAGCAGATACGCGTAGCGTGCCTGCGAGAGATCGCGCTGCGTGCGGTAGAGATCGCGCTGCGAGTTCAATACGTCCACACCCGTGCGCACCCCGGATTCGTAACCGATCAGCGTGGATTCGAGCGCCTTCTTGCTCGAACCCTGCGCCTGTTCGAGTGCCTGCACGCGGGCAATGCCGCCGGTGATGGCGAGGTAGGCCTCGCGGATCTGGCGCGTGACGGTGCGCCGGGCCTGGTCGAGCGCGGCGCGCGCCTGATCGCGCCGCGCTTCGGCCTCGCGTACCCGCGACTGGGTAATGCCACCGGCATAGAGCGGTATTTGCAACTGCACGCCCACCTGGTTGGTGGTGTATTCGTAGATCGTGGGCGAGAAGATGTTGCTGTTCTTGTTGTAACCGTGCGAGGCCACGAGGTCGAGGGTCGGGTAATGCCCGCCGCGGTTCTTCTCGATTTCCTCCTCGGCGACCGTGACGGCGCGTTCCTGCGCCAGGATCAGCGGGTTTTTTTCCTGCGCCGTCTTGTTCCGGGACTCCATGTCGCGTGGCTCGGGCTGTTGCAGCGGCAGGCTTGGCCTGAGCGTGGCGAGTTTCGCCGGGCGCGCGTTCACCAGCACCGTCAGCGCCTCGCGCCTCGCCTGCAAATCGTTGTCGGCGCTCACTTCCTGCGCCACGGCCAGGTCATGGCGCGCGCGCGCCTCGTGCACGTCCACCACGGTGGCGTTGCCCACCGCGAAGTTGCGTTCCGCCAGATGCAGTTGACCTTCGATCGCCGCCTTCTCGGTGCGCGCGAACGCCAGTGTGTCCTCGGCGGACAGCACGTCGAAGTAGGCCTGCACGCTGCGCAGCATCATGTCGCCGCGGGCGATCGCCACCTCCGCCTCGGCCTGGGCAGCGATGGCCTTGCCCTGGGCGTAGGCCGCGAAGTTCGACTTGCGGTAGAGCGGCTGGGTAAGCTGGAGAATGTATGCATCGCTGTCGTAGTCGTTGCTGTGCGGCGGCGCAGGTTGCTGCATGTCCTGGCTCACCGAGAAACGCGCGGCGCTGAACGCCACCGAGGGCAACAACTGGCCCGTGCCCTGCGCGCCGCGCTCCAGATTGGCCTGGTAGTTGGCCTCCGCCTGCACCAGGGTCAGGTCGTTCTGCTGCGCGAGGCGGTAGATATCCAGCAGGTTCTCGGCCTGTGCGACCGATGCGCCGCCGATCAATACCGTGAGCAACAGTTTGCGAGGCAGTGTGGGTGTCATGATTTTTTCTTCCGCCAGGGGGTGCGCGCCAACAGACGCGGGAGCAAGGGTTGGGCGCTGGCGCGGTGGCGCTCGCGCGCCCCTTCGACCAGCGAGTACACCGCCGGTACCACCACCAGCGTGAGCAGCGTGGACGACACCATGCCGCCCATCACCACCAGCGCCAGCGGCCGGTTGGACTCGACGCCCGGGCCGAGGCCGATGGCGGCCGGCAGCATCGCGCCGATGATGGTGAGCGAGGTGATGAGCACCGGCCGCATGCGATGCGGGCAGGCGTCCGACAGCGACTCCCGGATGCTCCTGCCTTGGCTGCGGTACTGGTTGGTCAGATCGACCAGCAGGATCGAGTTCTTGGCGACCAGACCCATGAGCAGGATCATGCCGATCATCGAGAACAGGTTGAGCGTGTCGTTGAACAGCCACAGTGCCGCCACGCCACCGATGATGGCCAGCGGCTGCGCAACCATGACCACCAGCGGCTGCAGCAGCGAGTTGAACTGGCTGGCGAGCACCATGTAGATCATGATCAGCGCCATGCCGAAGGCGAAGATCACGTACCCGCCGGTCTTGGCGAACTCCTCGGCCTGGCCGGTGAAGGCGATCGAATAGCCGGATGGCAGGGTCTCGGCGGCAATCTGCTTTACGGCGTCGGTGGCCGCGCCGAGCGGCAGGCCCTCCAGGCTGCCGTAGATGAAGCCGGCATACTGGCGGTTACGACGCTTGATCTCGGCCGGGCCGAGACCCTCCTGGAATTTTACCAGGCTGTCGAGCCGCACCAGATTGCCGGACTTGTTCTTGACGTAGATACGCCGCAGGCTGTCGGTGTTGACGCGCTGGCCCGGTTCGAGTTGCAGGCGGATGTGATAGCGCTGGTTGTGTTCCTTGAAGTCGGCGATGTCGACGCCGCCGGTCATGAGGCTCAGGGTCTGGGCGACGTCGGCGGCGGTGACGCCGAGCTGTGCGGCGCGGTCGCGATCGAGAATCACGCGCACCTGCGGCAGATCGAGCTTCAGCTCCTTGTCGAGCTTGACGATGCCCTGCACTTGACCGAGACGTTCGGCCATCTGGTTGGAGAGCACGTCAAGCTTCGCCAGGTCGCTGCCGAGGATGGCGAACTGCAGCGGCTCGCCGCGCATCCCGCCGATCGGCGAGATCAGGGTCGGCGCGGCGACTACTCCGGGTACCGTGCCGAGGTCGCGGCGCAGCTCTTTCATGATGTCGGACTGGGCCAGTTTTCGGTCCTTGCGGTCAACCAGACGCACGAACACGCTGCCGCTGTTGACCTGGCCGACTTCTCCGAGGCCGACCGCCGAGAAAGTGCTGTACACCTCGGGGCGCGCATGCAGGATCGCTTCAAGCTCGGTCAGGCGTGCCGCGGTGTAGGTTAGGTTCGAGCCGAGCGGTGTACGCACGCTCACCACGAAGCGCGCCTCGTCCTCTTCCGGAATAAAGGTCTTGCCGACATGGATGAAGAAGAACGCGCTCGAGGCGACGATGACTATGGCGATGCCCACCACCGCCCAGCGATGCGTCAGGCTCGCGCCCAGCAACCGGCGGTACGCGGATTCGAGCGCCGTGAATGCGCCTTCCAGCGTCCGATAGACGCGGCCATGGGTTTTGGGCAGATCCAGGTAGCGGGCACACAGCATCGGCGTGAGGGTGAGTGACACCCATAAGGAGGCCAGTACGCCGATGACGACCACCAGCGCGAACGAACCAAGGAAGCGACCCAGGATGCCGCTGATGAAGGCCACCGGCAGGAATATGGATACCAGCGTGAGGGTCGAGGCGAGCACCGCGAACACCATCTGGTTGGCGCCATTCACCGCCGCGGCGGCGCGGTCCTCATGTTCCTCTTCGCGGTGGCGGAAAATGTTTTCCAGCACCACGATCGCATCGTCCACCACCACGCCGATCAGCAGCAGCAGGCCGAGCAGGGTGATCTTGTTGAGCGTGTAGCCGGCAAAGTACATGACCGCGAAGGTCGCCATCAGCGACACCGGGATGGCGGTGGCGATGATCAACGTCGAGCGGCCGCTCTTCAGGAACAGGAACACCATGACGGCGGCGAGCAGGGTGCCGATGATCAGGTGTTCGTTGAGTGCCGCGATCGACTGACGAATGCTGATCGAGTCGTCCGAGGAGTAGCTGAGTTCCAGTCCCGCCGGCAGGCTGGCGCGCAGTTCCTTCTCGACACGCGCCTTGGCCGCATCCACCACCGCCACGACGTTGGCGCCGCTGGCCTTGACGATGCCCAGGCCGACGGCCGGCTGTCCTTTATAGCGGGCCAGCTTGCGCGCGTCTTCGAGCCCGTCTTCGACGCGCGCGATGTCCTGCAGGTAGACCGGCGCGCCCTGGCGGTAGGCCACCACCATGCGGCGCATGTCCGGCAGCTTGTCGAACTCGGCGTCGAACTTGATCAGCCATTCGCGGCTGCTGCTGCCGAGGAAGCCGGCCGGCAGGATCAGATGCTCCTTGCCGAAGGTGCCGGCGATCTCGACCGGCGACAGGTTGTAGGCCTGCAGGCGGTCGGTGTTGAGCCACACGCGGATGGTGCGCTTGATCTGGCCGCCGATCAGCACCTCGCCCACGCCGTTCACGGTTTCAAGACGCGGCTTGATGACCTCGTCGGCGTAGGTATTGAGTTCCTGCAGCGTGCGGTTGCCTTGCAGCACGACCCACAGCACGGCGCTGGCGCCGACTTCCACCTTGCGCGACACCGGCGGATCGGCATCCTTGGGCAGCTTCTTCACCACCGCGTCGACCTTGGCCTTCACTTCCTGATAGGCGAGGTCCACGTTTTTTTCGAGTTCAAACTCGATGCCGATGACCGAGGCGCCGATCGAGGAGCTCGAGGTGATGGACTTCACGCCCGGCACCTGGTTGACCGCCTCTTCGAGGATATCGGTGATGTTCTTGTCGATGATCTCGGGGTCGGCGCCCTGCATGGTGGTGACGACCGTGACCACCGGGAACTCGACTTTCGGAAATTTATCGATGCCGAGGCGTGACAGGCCAATGATGCCAAACAGCACCAGCACCAGACTCACCATCAAGGTGAAGACATGACGCTGGATGGAAAAGGACGGGAGGCTCATGGCTTGGCGGCCCCAGCAGTGGCGGTTTCGCGCAGCTTGATTTTGGTACCATCGGTCAGCATACCGGCGCCATCCACGACCACGGTCTCGCCAGCCTTGAGGCCCGCGAGTATCTCGATCTCACCATTGCGCAGCAGGCCGGTCTGCACGGCGCGCTCTCTTACGCTGTCGCCTTCCAGCACATACACCACACTGCCCGCCGGTCGCAATACCGCGGATTGTTCCGGGATCACGATTGCGCCGCGGTGCACATTCACGACGACCTCACCGCGCACGCTACCGATCGAGTACCATGCGTGGCCGGCCGGCAGTTCGGCGATCACCTCCATGGTCTGGGTGCTGCTGTTGAGTGCCGGACGAATTTCCTTCACCTGCGCGGTCGCCGCCTTGCTGGCATCGTCGAAGCTGGTCAGGCGCACGCTCTGGCCGATGCGCAACTGGCGTGCCACGTGTTCCGGGAACGGCAGGCGGATGGTGAGCGTGCCGCGCCGCACGCTGTTTGGGTCCAGTGCCTGCACGACGCTGAGCGAGGTGGTGCTGCCGACCGCCGATTCGGCGATCGGCAGATCCTTTCTTACCGCGACGGCGGTGGTGACGTTGACGAACTTCTCGATCGGCTTGTCGACCTCTTTCTTGCCGCAGCCGGCGGCGAGCGCGACAAGACTCGCGAGCAACACCAGCTTTGCAATTCCAGAGGCCATATTAAAAACCCCCTCTCCCTTGAGGGAGAGGGCAGGGGAGAGGGTGGCAGGGTAGCAACGCGACAACGTCTTGCCCCTCACCCTACCCTCGACAACCGCTCCCGGCGTTGTTCTCGACCGCCAGCTCCCGGCGCGGTCTACCTCGCCCTTCCATGGGCTCGTATCTCCTGCATCCATGCAGTCGTCTCCCCGAAGGGGAGAGGGATTTTTAAGATAGATTCTGTTCATGTCCGGTTCCTGTTTTTTGTTGTGGCGGAGTGCGGCGGCAGGATGCCGTGCAGAAGAATATCCGCCAGCATCGTGCTGTAGTGCTTGGGATGCTGGGTGAAGGTCACGTCCGGAAAGTGGCGCAAGACATCGCGCGACTCGAAGAAGAACACGTTCGCGCCGATCAACATGGTTGCCACCATGGCCGGGTCGATGTCGGTGCGCAGCTCGCCGGCTTGCTGACCGGCGCGCAGGATGGCGACGAAGCGCGAGAATTTCTCGCCATAGACTTTTTCCGCCAGCTCCTGGCTATGACGCGGATTGTCGCTCAGCAGTTCGCGCAGCATGAGGCGCGCCACCTGACCGTGTTCCAGCAGGTTCTCCAGGTGGGCGCGCGCGAATTGCGGCAGGCGCTCGGTCAGGGGCGCCCCGTTCTTGCTCAGGTCATCGAGGTGTTGCACCGCCGCCCGGCAGGCGTTGCGCAGTACCGCGACATAGAGCTCGTTCTTGGAAGTGAAGTGGTGAAAGACGTTCGCCTTGCTGACACCGGCGGCCTCGCCAATGGCGCTCATGGAGACGGCATCGAAACCGTGTTCGGCGAACAGCGATTCCGCCGCCACCAGAATACGTTCGACGGCGTCGACCGGCTGGCGTGAGGGTTGGGGCGTGGCCATGGCTTGCCTGAAGTCTTTGCGAGCAGGGATTAGAACACTGACCGATCGGTCAGTCAATCAACGGTCTAACAATTGCATGAATATGGGCTACCTTTAGAAATATCCTCGAAAAAAGCCAAGGAAGTGCCGTTTTCAGTCAGGACATGTGCCAGGGTGGCCGCGCTGCGCGCAATCCAGAGAAAACAATGAGGGCTGAACCTGCTCCCCGCATGACCGTTACACATAAACAACACGCGTCAGCGCACGCGCCATCCATGATCCAGTTCGGGCAGCGGCTGCTTGCCGTCGTCGGGCTGGTGTCGGCGGCGATTCTGGCCGCCTGGCTGTGGATGGCCTGGGAGCAGACGCGGTCCGCGCAGTTTGCGCGCATGACCATCACGGTCAAGCTGCTGGCGGCGCACGCCGACCATTACTTTGCCTCGCTCGGGAACAGGATGGAAATCCTGGCCAAGGACCTGGACGATGTGGACCCGCTGCGTCATCCCCAGGCGGCGCTGCCGTTGCTCAAGGCATTCAAGGCCGGCAACGTCGATCTCGCCGGGGCGTCACTGCTACGGCCCGATGGCCAGATGCTGGTCTCGACCGCGCACAGCGGGGATGGACCTTTGCCGAATGTGTTGAGCGACCCCGAGTGGCGCGCCGATTTCGAGCAAAGCCTCAAGGCACCGGGATTGTTCATCGGCCGTCCGCAGATGGGCTATCTGGTCAAGGAATTGCTGATTCACGTGCGGTATGCGGTGCGCGACCGACAGGGCAAGGTCCGCTATCTCATCCAGTCGGGAATACCGCTCGCCAAGCAGCAGGCGTTGTGGCGCGATCTCGGCCTCAAGGAAGGCGTGGCGCTCGGGCTGCTGCGCGACGATGGTTTCCTCATCAGCCGTATCCCGGGCAGATCGAGCATCGATGTTTATCGCCAACCGGTTCTCGGTGGCGCCGCGTATCTCGCCACGCGTGTGCGGTCGCAGGCCGGCAGCTACGAAGGCAAGGTAGTGGACGGCAGCTATCGCCTTGGTGTTTATCAGCGGTTTGCGCAGCAGCCGATGTACGCCTTCCTGTCGCATGAGCACACCACCTTCGTTGCCCTGTGGTGGGAGCAGGTGCGGTTGCCCTTGATGCTGGCGGCGGGATTTCTGCTGGCGAGCGCCCTGCTGTACGGGTTGCTGGCCAGGCGCTACAGCGGCCGCATGCGCGCGATCGAAGCAGGCCTCGCGCCGTCGGCGACGGGAATACCCGGGGACCTGCCCAGCAGCGGCGTGCGCGAGATCGATCATCTGGTGGCGGCGCTGGCGGACACGCAGGAGCAGTTGCGCCGTGCGGCGCTGAATCGCGAGAAGCTCTTGCTGACGGCGGCCGATGCCGGCACCTACGTGGTACGTGAGCGGGACGGCACGGTGTTCGCGGCGGATGCGGCCTTCCTGCTGATGCTCGGGCGCGCCGAACATGAGGTCATCGGCCACGCGTGGCAGGAGTTGCTTACCGGGCCAGTCGCGGCGAGTGTTGAAACCGATGCCGATCCAGCGACGCTGGCGCGGCGCATCCTGTGCGTGTCGGTGCCGAGCGGAGAGAAGCCGCGCTGGATTTCGGTGGCCGAATATCGAGACACGACGGCCGGCGGCGAGCCGGTGCGCTACGGCCTGGCGATCGATGTCAGCGACCGCGAGCGCCTGCTGAGCCAGGTCAATATCCAGTCGCAACGCCTGCAAGCCTTGTGGCAGTTGGCCACGACGCGCGACAAGTCCGATGCCGAGAAGATGCAGCTCATGCTGCGCCTGGCACTGGACACACTGCACATGGACACGGTGCTGGTGAACGAGCTGCGCGACGTGCAGATGGTGGTGCGCGCCGTGGCCGACGATCTGCGGCTGTTCCACCCCGGTCAGGAGTTCGCGCTCGCCGACACCCTGTGCCGGACTGTGGTCGAAGGCAAGCGCACCCTTATTATTTCCGACCTGCGCGCCGACCCGGACCTGTATCGCCATCCGCTGGCGGTGGACATGGGATTGCGCGTCTTCGCCAGCGTTCCGATCTGGGCGGGTCAGGTGTTTCACGGGACCATGGTGTTCATGCGCCGCGCACCGCTGGACGCCGATTTCAGCGCCGACGATCGGGCCTTCATGGAGCTGCTCGCCGCCTGGTTCGGGCAGATCCTGCTCGAGCGGCAGCAGCATGAGGAGCTCGAGAGCATGGCCATGACCGATGCGCTCACCAGGCTCACCAACCGGCGCGCGGCCGAGGCCCGCTTCATCGAGGAGTTTGCGCGCGCCCGGCGCGCGGATAATGTCTTTTCAATCGCGGTCTGCGATCTGGATCGCTTCAAGCTGGTCAACGATCACTATGGCCACGATACCGGCGATCTGGTGTTGCTGCATGTCGCCGGGATCATGAAGGCCGAGCTGCGCGAGGGCGACTGGGTGGCGCGCTGGGGCGGCGAGGAATTCATCATCTTCCTGCATCAGTCCAACGCGGCGGCGGCGCATACCGCCATGGAGCGCCTGCGCCGTGCGATCAAGGGTAACCCGGTATCGACCGCGCACGGGCCGCTCGACATCACCACCAGCATCGGTATCGGCAGCTTCCGTGGCGAAGGCGATCTGGCCTCCGTCCTGTCCGAGGCCGACGGTTGCCTGTTCGAGGCCAAGCACGCCGGGCGCGACCAGGTGGTGATGAGCGCGTCCAGCCGGCGCGGCACGTTGTGGAAGGCCGGCATGTTGCAGCACGCCTTGCTGGAGAATCGCCTGGTGCCGGCCTATCAGGTGATGGTGGACCTGCGCACCAACGAGGTGGTGGCGGATGAGGCGCTGGCGCGGCTCATCGAGCCGGACGGCCGCATTTTGCCGGCCGGGGAATTCATCGAGGCGGCCGAAGGCATCAATCTCATCCACGTCGTGGATGAAGTCATCGCGCGCCACTCGATGCAACGCTGTGCGCTCAACCTGCGCAGCGGCAAGGACAAGCCGGGCTTTGCGCACTTCATCAACCTGTCGCCGCAATTCCTGGCGCGCCGCGAACTGGTGCAGGCCATGTTGCACGAAGCCGCGCGGCATTGCGTGGAATGCGGGACGGTCGATGTGCCGGTGAAGCCGATGGTGCTGGAGATCACCGAGCGCCAGTTGATCGGCAACTTCGATGACCTGAGGAAGGATCTGGAGCCGCTGCTCGACTTTGGTTTCCGCCTGGCGCTGGACGACTTCGGCAGCGGCTACTCGTCGTTCCTGTATCTCGCCAGCCTGCCGGTCAGCTTTCTCAAGATCGAGGGCTGGATGGTGCAGAACATGCGCACCAACCCCAAGGTGCTGGGCATGGTGAAAAGCATCATTGCGCTGGCCCGCGACCAGGGTCTTACCACCATCGCCGAATGCGTGGAAGACGCGGCCACCGCTGACCTGCTGCGCGAGCTCGGCGCCGACTGGGGACAGGGCTGGTACTTCGGCCGCCCGGAATGCGAGCTCGATCCGGCGCAGGTGGTTCAGATAGCGAGCACCGGCACCCGCTGAGGGCGCGTGCCTACACCAGGTAGCGACCGCTGCTCGCTACCACAATCAGTGCCATTCCCAGAATCAGGTTGAGTCCGATCAGTTTGCGGATCAGGGCGAGATGTTTCCCGGCGCCGGCGAAATCACCGGCCGCGACCGCCTGCTTGAGGCGCCGGTAGGGCGCGAAGAACACGTGCAGAAAAATGAGCATCATGAGGATGCCAACGCCCTGCATGATGTGAATGTAGAGCGCCAGACTGGCGAAGCCGCCAAAGACATTCAGGATCATCCAATAACCGGTGACCGGCAGCAGGATCACCGCTGCCCACACCCAGGGAAAGAAGCGCGCAAAGGTCTGCGACCAGAGCGGCATGCGCAGCGGCGGTTCCAGCAGCGTGGCCGCCACCGGGCGCAGCGCCATGTAGGCGAAGAACATGCCGCCGACCCAGATGACGACGGCGAGCAGGTGCAGGGTGATGGCGATAAACATGACTGCCTCTTTCGGTTGGGAACTCGGGCAATCTACCTCAAGTCTTCGGGGCCCGGCAAACCGCGTGCGGCCCGCGCCATCGGCCCTGCGGTTGCCTGTTCCTGAATGAGGTTGCTGAACGACTTGAGCGCATCGGCATTCAGGTCGGAAATAGCCCAGTACTGCATTGCGGCATCGGACCAGTAAATCACCTGGTATCCCTGGCGCGTAAGAGCGCGCTGTGCGGAGTTTGGCTGGTCCGCCGCCGGCCAGACAAAGAGATGGATCAGGTGTTGCCGGTGGCGATACACGAGTGCTGCCACCGGGCGGTTTGTCAGGTAATCCAGCCGTCCGCCCACCAGCGGAAAGCCTTGGGTGGTGAGGTCCAGCACCGGCGGCGCGAAATCCAGCTTGCCATTGAACCACGGCTTTACGGTGTGCGAATCCGATGAGGAAACATCCGTGAGCCGGCCGGCCACCATTTGCGCACGCACGTGGCTTGCGATCACTTCCTGGGTCAGCAGATCATCCTGCGAGGGACCTGTTAACCAATGGGTGATGCCCGATCCGACCAAGGCGGCAAAGGCTACGGAGGCCGCAAGCGTCAGCCATTGCGGGGCTTGGCGCAGGTTTGTGCCAGACGTGGCATCGATTTTGTCCAGCGCGGACTGAATGCCGGCTGCCATAGCGGGCCGCGCCCGGTGGTAGCGGGCCTGCGCACCGAGCGCCGCGCTTAATTCCCGTTGTCTTTGGCTGAGCGCGTGACACGCCGGGCAACCCGCGAGATGTTGTTCGACCGCGAGCTGGGTCGTCAGATCCAACTCGCCGTCGAGATAGCCGTCCATGAGGGAAAGAACACGCTGGCAATCCACGTCAAGTCTCCTGCTCGCTGTAACCGACGAGATGCTGCTGTAACAGTCCGCGACCGCGTGCGAGGCGCGACATCACGGTACCGATGGGTATATCCATGACTGCACTGATTTCCTTGTAAGACAGGCCTTCCAGTTCACGCAGGACCAGTGCCTCACGGAACTCCAGTGGCAATTCCTCAAGACACCGGTGTAGCAAGCGTCGATCCGCATCTTGAACAAACAAGGCCTCCGGGCTGGCGGTAAACGGGGAATTTCCAGCCGCCGGGTCGTTGCTGTTCGAGCTGTGCTGCTGTTCGTCAAAGGGCATGGTCGATTTCTCCGCACGATGTTGCTTCAGCCAGGTGTAGCACGCATGTCGCACGATGGTCAGCAGCCAGGTCTTGGCGTTGCCGCCGTGAAAACTGTCGAAGAACCGGTAGGCCCGCACACACGCCTCTTGCGTGACATCGTCGGCATCGGCGTCGTTGCGCAGCAGCCAGCGCGCCAGATTGTAGGCGGCGTCCAAATGCGGCAACACCGTGCGCTCAAAGTGCGCGCGCTGGCTCGGGTGGTGCAAACAGTTCTCCTTCTGGTGCGAAATACAACACTGTTAAGACTCATCCCGCCGCGGGTTTATTCCCGGGCTCGTTGTGCCGTCGCGGCGGGAATTTTTCTCGGGGCGGCGTGGTTATGCATGAGCAGGTCCCATCATCACCGCTCACACAGGAGGAGTCCATGAATAACAAGATCGACAGACGCCAATTTCTCAAACTGACTGGCCTCGGCGGCGTGGTGTTCGCCTCGGGGTTGAGCGGCTGGGCGCACGCGGCGAAGAAATCCGGGCAGGACGAATTCTATTTCGTTCAGCTTTCCGACACCCACTGGGGCTTCAATGGCCCCAAGGTCAACCCCGATGCCGCGAACACGCTGAAAAAGGCCGTGGCGGCGGTGAACGCGCTGGAGCAGGCGCCGGATTTTGTAGTGTTCACCGGCGACCTGACTCACACGACCGACGACCCCAAGCTGCGGCGCGCGCGCATGGCCGAGTTCCGCGACATCGTCAGTGCGCTGAGGATTAAAGAAGTCCGGTTCATGCCCGGGGAGCACGATGCCTCGCTCGATCGTGGCGAGGCCTACCAGGAATTTTTTGGCAAACTGAATTACACCTTCGACCACAAGGGCGTGCATTTCATCGTGCTCGACAACGTCTCCGACCCGGGCGCGAGCCTCGGTGATGTGCAGTTGGCGTGGTTAAAGCAGGATCTGAAGCAAATGCGCAAGGACGCACCGATCGTGGTGCTGACCCATCGCCCGTTGTTCGATCTGTATCCGCAGTGGGACTGGGCGACACGCGACGGCGCGGCGGCGATTGCGCTGCTCATGCCGTACAAGAACGTGACGGTGTTCTACGGGCACATCCACCAGGAACACCATCATAAAACCGGCCACATCGCCCACCATGCCGCGCAATCACTGATTTTCCCGTTGCCGGTGGCTGGCTCTGTGCCGAAGCGCGCAGCACTGCCTTGGGATCCGGACCAGCCGTACAAAGGCATTGGCTTCCGTTCTGTCGAGGCTGACGTCAAGGACGCCTACTACAAAATCATGGAACTGCCGGTGCCGAAAGGCTAGACCCATGCGTCATGTCATCCTGCGATGTTCGCTCAACGTGGCGGTGTTGGTCTGTTTCTTTGCCATCACCGCCACCCAGGCAATGGCGGCCGACGAACCGGTAATCCACATCACGGCCAAGAAATTCGAATACAGCCTGCGCACGCTCACGCTCAAGAAAGGTGTGCCGGTGGTGTTTGAATTGACGACCCTGGACCGGGTGCACGGCTTCAACCTGCCGGACTTCGGGGTGCGGTCTGATGTGGTGCCCGGCAAGGTGACGCGACTCCGTTTCACGCCCGACAAAACCGGCGAGTTTGTTTTCTTTTGCGACCTGTTCTGCGGCGATGGCCACGAAGAGATGTCCGGTGTCCTGACCGTCAAGGACTAACACCAATACATTGGAGAAATAAAAATGCACAAACCATCCGCACAATTGCTGTTAACCGGCACCTTGGCCGTATTGGTTTTGGTCGGCTGTCAAACCATGGCTCCGGACAACGCCCTGGAGAAGGTTGTCTACCATGTGAATGACAGCGACAGCGCCACGGCGGCGCTGCGCAATGTTGGCAATCACCTGGACGCCACCGACAGCAAGGCCAAGATCGTGATCGTCACCCATGCCAAGGGTATCGACTTCCTGCTGGACGGGGCGCAGGACAAGAACGGCAACCCCTACAACATTCCGGTCGAGAAGCTGAAGGCGCGCGGTGTGGATTTCCGGGTGTGTGCGATCACACTAAAGAACCGCAATATCGATCCCAAGACGGTGATCCCGGAGGCGCAGATTGTGCCATCGGGTGTGGCGGAAATCGGGAAGTTGCAGTCACGTGAGGGGTTCGTTTACCTCAAGCCTTAACCGTGCGCCGCGTGCTTGAGCGAGGGGTGGGCGGCGCGAGCAGTTCGCCGCCCAGGCTCTCCACAATCGGGCAGGCGGCTTCGCGCCCGGCACGGCAAGCCTGAATCAAACGCGCCAGCGTGCGCCGCATGGCCTGCAGGTCGTGCAAGCGCGTCTCGATATCCGCGAGCCGGGCCTCGGCCAGCACGCGTGTCTCGGCACAGGCACCCACACCGAGTTCGAGCAGGTCGCCGATGTCGCGCAGGCTGAAGCCGAGCTGCTGGGCGCGCTTGATGAAGCGCAGCTGTGCGAGTGTGCTCGCGTCATAGCGGCGCACACCACCCGGCGGTTTGCGCGGCGTGCCGATCAATCCGCGTCGCTGGTAGTAACGGATGGTTTCAATATTAACGCCGGCGGCGCGCGCCAGGACGCCGATGGTCATTTCCTTCATTTGGTTTCTCCTGGCGGTGGCCGGAAAACTGCTCCTGCGTTTGTCCAGTGTATGAGGCTTCATTCACTGACGGCTTCGCGCCCGGCACTTCCGCCATCCATGGCGGGCGGATAGAACACCGGCGCGAATCCACCGCCCGGGGTGCGAAAATTCGTGGCCT
>CAYHES010000032.1:0-19184 GCA_964355495.1 uncultured Acidiferrobacterales bacterium | reverse complement strand
TAGAATAATTCATCATTTCTCGATCGGTTCAGGCTAAGTCCGACAGGCTGCTAGAGCGCCGGCGCCTTCAAGCGCAGCACATCGTTGTTCTGGCGCGCCCGCGAATCATTGTCGTTCTTCTTCAGGACTTCATAGTAGGTGCGGACGCGATTCACCAGCTGCACCGGTTCGTAGCCGCGCGCGTAACCGTGTTTTGTCTTGGTGTACCAGGTGGCCTTGGCCAGTAGCGGCAGTCGTTCCTTTACATCATTCCATTTGTTCGGATCGGCACCCTGTGTCTGGGTAATGATGCGCGCGTCTTCCAGGTGGTAGATGCCGACGTTGTAGGCGGCCAGCGCCATCCAGGTGCGGTCCGGTTCGGGGATGCGTTCCGGGATGCGGTCCATGAGACTACGCAGGTAAGCACTGCCACCGTGCACGCTCTGGCGCACATCCAGGCGGTCGGCGATGCCGAGATGTTGCGCGGTGGGTTCCGTAAGCATCATGATGCCGCGCACGCCAGTGGGGGAGACGGCGTTCGGGTTCCAATAGGATTCCTGATAGCTCATGGCGGCGAGCAGTCGCCAGTCGAGCTGGTAGCGCTGGGCGGCCTCCTCGAACACCGGCTTGAGGCGCGCCAGGTCGGTTTCGATCTTCTGCAGGAATGCGGCGATATTGATCGGATTGAAACGACTGGCGGCACCGTAGTAACGCTCAATCAGGTGGCTGAGTTCGCCGGAGGCGCGCATTGCCTCGATAAAGCGCGCCGCCTCCTGATAGAGGCTGTCATCCGTGCCGGGCGGGAAGGCCCAGGCGAGCATTTCCGGTTCGCCCAGATCGAAAGCGATACGCAGATCGGGGTTGAACTGGCGGCTGATGGCGACGATGTTCGAGTCGGATATGGTGAACTCCGTCAGCCCCTCTTGCACTTGTATCAATAGTTCTTCGGTTTCCATGTCGCTGACGGTCATCCAGGCCAGCTTCGGATACTGTGTCCGAAGCTGCTCCAGGCGTTCGAGATAGCTGCTGCCGGCAATGACTTCGATGTGCCGGCCGACCAGACCCTTTACGTCAGACGGCCGAGCGGTCTTGGCGTGGTGGATGACCTGTTGGCGTATGGTCTGGTAGTGCGGGGTAAAGCGTACTTGCTCGGCACGCAGGGCCGTGACGGTCAGGCCGGCGGCGGCGAAATCGGCTTCACCGCGCGCGATCATCGGCAGGATGTCGCCAAAACGGTCTGCGGTTTTCATATGCAGGGTTACGCCCAGGCGGTCCGCAAACGCGCGCGCAAGATCGTATTCGAAGCCAGTCGGGCCGTCCGGCCCTTCGTAATAGGTCGTTGGGCTGTTGCGCGTGAGCGCCACGAGTTCGCCGGCGCGCTGCACGGCGTTGAGCTTGTTGTCATCCGCGGGATTGCAGCCGCTGCCCAGCAGCCAGGCTGCTGCGACCAGCAGTGCCGGAAGGCGCTGTCTCGGACTCTTTCGCTTGAGCGGCATTTATTCAAGTATAACCTAGGGCGGTTGTGCCGGCGTCCGCCGGCACGGTATGCTACGCACCCCCGGAGAGGTACCGAAGAGGCCATAACGGCGCCGACTCGAAATCGGATGGGCGGAAACGCCACGTGGGTTCGACTCCCACCCTCTCCGCCATTTATCGCGTTAACTAACTGAAAACAAAGCGAAGTATGTGGGAAGCTGATTTGTACCCACACACTCACCCTAGTAACTGGTCATTTTCAGTTATACCAAGGGCACAAACTGGGCGGGTCAGGGAGCAGGGCGGGCAAGGATACGGCCAGAGCACGAATGATGAGGGCTAAAATCATCAAAAAAGTGGTGAAAACAGACCGGTGACATTGTCTCGATGACATGTCACACCTACACTCAGCACATCCCACCCACCCCCATACACATCAGCAGACCGACACCATGCGCGCACCGTCATTGGTACTACGCTGCTACGCCGAGAATCTCGGTCATCAGTGGCAGGCCTTTTGCCTCGATCTCAACCTGGCCGCCCAGGGAGACACGTTCCCGGACGTGCGCCGGAAGCTCGACGCCATGATCTGCGAATACGTCACGGACGCGGTCGTGGGCCAGGACAAGGAGCATGCCGAGCAGCTATTGACCCGGCGCGCGCCGCTCTACTTCTGGTGGCGGTACTACACGATCTGGTTCACGAACAAGATCGGCCGGGCTCGCATGAATGTCCGCAAACTCTTCACCGAAACGATGCCGCTGACCCCGAATTGCCAGAACCACTAAGTCAGTAAAGGGAGCGAGTTTCATCTGCAAACTCGCCCCCTTCACCTTATCCACCCAAGAAGAATGTCCAAGCACTACTGGCCGCTGACCTGCAAAGAAGTAAAGCGGATTCTCACCAATCTCGGGTTTCAGCCTCGGCCGCAGCATGGCACATCACACGAGCAATGGGTCAAGGACGTGAGCGGGCATCGGTACAAGGTCACGGTCGATTGTCCGAAGGCGCCGTTCAGCCAAGACCTGATCCGGTCGATGGCGAGCCAGGCCGGCGTCACCAAGAAGAACTTCTATAAAGCCCTCGATGACTAACGCGACTGTGACGCACGCAGCGAGTTCCTGAGTGCGGATCTCGCGGCCATCGAGTGTCCGGTGTTCAAGAAGTGCATCGGCAACACAACCCACAACTGTCCATGGCAAGTCACAGGCCGAGCCTGCGCCGTCGGGCACGGTCGTCGCCAACGACCTCGATCTGCCGGATGCGCACGTCCGGGCGCAGGCGGTTGAGCCGTTGGGCGCACTCTAGGCAGCGCGGCATCCAGCGCTGGCCAGCTTCGAGGTGCTGCATCTTGAAGCTGGCCGCCTTGTAGCACTTCAGTGATGTGCAGGTGGGCATTGGTGGATCATCCTGTGCTGCGTCCTGAGGCGTCCTCCGCCGGTGAACGGTAATGGGCCAGCAGGTCGGTGGCTGGGCAGCGCTCAGGGGCGAGCGTAGCGCGCTGGACGCCGGGTTTCCTGCGCCTGCGGGTCGATGTGAACTCGCTGAACACGTGGATGTAGATTTTGCGAGATGGGATCGTTGGGGCACTGATGGCGCCGGCCACCACGAATCGCATGAACGCTTTGCAGGCGAGCAATTGTTCCTTGCACTCCGAGTAGTTCGCACAGGCATGCACCACGCAGGGCGGGCTTGGAATCCAAAGCTGAAAATCGCGGTCGCGTGGCATCGGCTCATCATGGTGGTTGGGGAAGAGGTGCCGGCCGCGCCCAGAGGATCGGAGGGCCGCCGGCGTTCGGAGTTTTGTGGCACTTACGGCAACCGCGCACTGGCCGAATAACCGCGGTTGCCTCTGAGCGAGAGAGAGGTTGGAAACCCCTTGGCGATCTCAGATGCCTGGCGCACGCCCGTGCCGGTGAAACTTTTCAAGTCTTGCTGGTCTTCGGCACCTTCTGGTGATCGAAAGGCCGCTGCACTTCTTCGGCCGGTTCGTCATCGAGGTCGGCCGGCTTGGTCAATTGCGGGTTTTCTTTGTAGATAACTCGGCGCAGTTCACGCCACCCCTTCAGGCGCACGGCGTAACGCTCATCCGATTCCAGGGCTGTGCGCTCTGGCGGTTTCAGAAGATCGATGCCGGACTCGACGGTAACCCAACCGATATCGCGGTCGTGGTGTACATCGATGTCGGCCTCGATCACGCGAGGCGCCATGCGTGCGCAGATTTGCGCGAAGGTTCTTCTGTCCTCGCCTGCTTTGGAGTTCCTCAGGCTGCGGAAGAACTCGACGGCGCCGCCATCGGCGTTCATGGCCTCGATGATGGATTCCCGGACTTCACGCGGCACCTTGTTCGTCGAGCCTATCGGTCGGCCGTCAGGGTTGCCAGATTGACCTTTCGCGAAAGGCTTACCGCGCGCCGCTGTTTTTCGTCTGTTATTTACAGCAGAACGGCCGGTTTTCTTTTTGGCTTTCATTGGTCGTTTTTCGGCAGGTCTTTTCGGCTGGACTTCTCTGCTTCCTGTTTCTTGATCCAGGCGAGTTGCTCTTTCTGGCGAGCGTTGCAGGTTGGACACGCGGCTATGTGTTCCGGTGTGTCCTGGCCGATTCCGCGACCGTTACATGGCAAGAAAACCTTGATCGTCATTTTGTTTTCTCTTATTGGATGCGGTGTTCAATGTGGATGTGGATTGACAGCAAGCTCGGCGCTCCTTCGTCGGCGACCTTCGCCATGAAGGCGTATCCGGTTTCCTTGGCCACGATCTCGGCGCATACGGCGCATACGTGAAGGTGCTGACGCCGTTCGTCCGTGCTGATCACATGTGTCGCGGGTTGCGAGCACTTGGCGCACAGCGTGGCCGTAACCTTGGGATTTCCGCGCAGGAAATGCTTGAGATCGAACATTGCGTTTCGCAGAAGCCGCTTGATCCTGATACTCCATACGCTTCGAGGTTGCGGAGGAGATGGGCGGCTGAGAAATTCCCGGACAAAAACACGAGATTCGCGCAGGAAGACAACGTCAAGACACGCAGGACATACCGGCCGCCAGCTCCGGGCGATTTTGTACTCGGCAACCGTGACTTTCTGGCAACCAGGCATCGAGCCGTGTCTGCTGATCCCGGAACATGGTGTGTTGTGGTTCACGGCGTCGCCCCGGTGATATCCGCGACGCGGATTGGGTCTTGTGGTGAGGCGTGCTCAACGAGAGTCTTGGCACAACGGTCGCAGTAATATTTTTTTTGTTTCGAGAACTTCCTGCGAACGACTTTCGTTGCCAAGCTCGTGCATTTTTGCCGGCCACCTGATAGCCAGCCCGAGCAATTCACCTGAATGTTCACGCGGCACCCGGCGTGGTGCGATTCCAGCGGCGCAAATTTTGCTGAGTGCCTTCGGCCAGTACGGCCGCGGTTTCGGCAAGCGCAGCGGCCAACGGTGGGTATCGATCGATCGTGGGACCATGCCGGTGTCGTAGGAATGCCACGGTTCGCGCATCGAGCAGTCTCGCGAACGCCGCACACGTCGCGGTATCCCACGCCAAGGCGATCGGCATGGCGTTACCCAGGCGGTACAGGCCGTTTTCATCTCCGAGTTCGGCCAGCACGGCAACCTGTGAAAGCGCGTACGGTGAAATTGATCCCAGGTCGTTCATGGCGCGCACCTCCCGTTCAACAAATCTCCGAGCCGTGGATTCAAGCTCGCGATTTCAGCACCATGCATGTCAATGAGATGCTTGATTGCTCCAGGTTCAAGCGCACCGACGAAAACCTCCCGGATTTCTTCGCTGAAAAATTCCACGGCCGGTGATACCTTGGTAAGCTCGGAGCGCGCGCCCAGATCGCCGGCCGCCGCGCGGTTGGCCAAGTGCGCGATGCGGGATGCGACAGCGAAGGGCGTCACGGCGAGGACTTCCACATGTCGGCGACCGAGGCCGCCAGTTTTTCGCGATGTGAAAGCCCGGCTTCACGCGCGGCGTCGTCGAAGCGGTTGCGTTCCACGGCGTCGGTCGCGTGTGCGTTTTTCAGCACATGGGCAAGTTGCCCGCGTGCGCCGCGTTCACGGGCATCGATTTCTTCGCGCAGGGTTTGTATCGGGTGACCAGATCGCCAGGCGTTTTCCAGATCGCGAAGCAACGCAGCGCGCGGGCCGGGTGAAAACTGAACATGGCCGTGCTCAGTTGGATCCGATTCTTCGTTTCTCAGTACACGCATTTTTGTTCACCTCTTTGTTGAAAAAACGTTGCATTTTTTTGTCCAGAATGTGGGTACGCGTGGGAGTATGGCGCAGCCACACGCGCGCCGGCCTTGCGTTTCAACGACTTGGCATCGCAAATGGCGGACAGCGTAGGAGTCAAACCATGCTTCATATTGTTCATACATTGCTCTCGACGATGACCGCCATCCCACCCAGCCGCTGTGCCACCTCGGCCACAGTTGCGTTCCGTGCTTCGCGGTAACGGCGCGCTTCTTTAGCGTTCAACTTGGCCGGCAATGACGGGATCCACTCACAGGTCATGCCAGTCCGGCCGACGGTGATCGTCACGCTCAGACGCCTGGAAAGCCTGGCTGTCTTGGTTGTCGCCAGTTCAGCAGTCATGGATTCAGTCCCCCGTCACATCCGTCACGTGTGTCACATTTGTCACACAGTGACGCACTGTGCGCCCGTGACGGCGTCACGAACGTCACACCCCCCCTATAGGGGGTGACGTATGTGACGTTCGCGCATGGCGTGTTCGCGATCATGTGATGATCCAGACGAGAGGGTCAGAAATGGCAATGATCCCGGCCTTGAGCAGGGAATCCTTGCCACGCAGGAATGCCATACGCACGGCGCTGCCCTTTGGGTCTCCGTCCGTGCCATACCTGATGGCGAAGCGTGATCGCCACTTCTCAATGCGAACGGCTCGAACCCCACGCGGTACGCTGGATGTCTCGGCCATTGTTTCGCCGTACTCGGCGATCGCTTCTCCCAGCGATTGGAGTGCCACCTGTCCAGCTGCTGGTAATGGCCGGGCTGGGCGTGAAGTGGGTGCGGCGTCAGTTGCCTTGATGACGCAAGTCGTGATCGGGTCACCGTCGTCGTCTGTACCCAGGTCAACCACACGAAGACTGAATCCGTAGGCTTTGCCCGATTCCCCGTCGCGGGATTTCTCGATGGTCGCGATGTTATCCGCGACGGCGATAACTGTGTCGGCGGCGGCGAACAGTGCGGAATGGCCGCGTGCACCTTTGGCTGTGTCTTTGCCGGAATGATGAACAAAGATGGTCGAGGCTTTAAGTTCATCACGGATCCGGTCGGCACATTGCACGATCCGCGTCATATCCTGCGCTGAATTTTCATCACCACCCGGGATTGATCGGCTCAGGGTGTCGAACACGACCACCCGCAGCGGCAGGTCTGCGTCAGCGGAAATCTCACGCAGCGCGGCAATCAGGTCATCGACCTCTGCCACATTTAGGAGATTCGCCCCCCGGGTGACGATAACCAGCGGAATGCGGCCCTCACTGGCCTCGCTTAGATTCTCGTCGCGCCAGGTTATGAACCTGCGCAGGATAGAAGCACCCGCCTCGGCTGCGATGTAGGCAACCAACCCACCACGTACACGATGTCCACGCCATTTGATGCCGCAGGCGATGTGTCCCGAAAGGTCTATGGTGAAAAATGTTTTGCCGCCACCGGACGGGCCGTAAATCAGCACGTTGGATGCGGCAGGAACAACACCCTTGATACTGTAGTCTGAAGACTGCACTGCTTTTACATCGTCGAAGTACATGCGAGGGAATTGCTCACGCTTCTTCGCGAGGATTTCTTTCTCGACCTTCTTTTCAAGGTTCATTGGCAGAGGTCCGCCGTGGCGCGAATCTTTGCGGCAGCGTCAATGACAAGCCTGCGGTCGGCGGCATCCAGCACCATACCGGCAGCGATGTTCTCGGCGGCGATCGCAACAACAAGAACTTCATGATGCAGGGAACGTAAAGCCTCGCGTGTCGCATGCCTGTGGTTCGTCCGTGTAGATGCTGCATACCGCTCTGGGCGCGCGGGAAATAGGTCTGACAGATCTAGGCCGACGGCGGCCAGAATGTCGGTGGCGCCACACCCGCCGAAGTCATGAAGAAGTATCCGGCCATCATCGAGTTCTCGAATCGACAGTGACGGTGAGCGATCTGCATGTGCAGGACATGTAGCCACCCAGCGGCCAGGCGCAACCTGGCGCACTTTGTCGAGACGGTCGAGCAATCTAGCTGCGGCGCCCATCGACGTTATTCCGCCTTGCCCGGCTGTGATGATGCAACAAGCCCGGCGATATATTTATCTATGGCCGACTGAGGAAACGCAATGGAGCGCGGCCCGAGACGAACAGATGCAGGGAATTCGCCTGATTTCATTTTCGCGTAAATACTGCTGCGCGAAAGACCGACACGCGCTATGACAGCGGGCAATCGCAAAAGAACTTCTCGATCCGTTTCCATGACACGTCCCCATTCATTCACCGATGAACGAGTTTGTATACGAAAGCGGATAGGCGTTAAAGGAAATACGAAAAATAGGCGGGACAAATCTTGTGCAGATTTTGTCCCGAACAACGAAGTATCAGCGGAGCGTGTGGAGAGGGTGGAAGTTTTTGCGGAAGATGATGAAGATGCCGAGCAGCCTTTCGTCCGGTGATGGCAATTCTGCGTCGCGCTTCATCCGGTTGAACCGTTTCTTGAGTGACTTATCGTTCAACTTATCGCAGCCCGGTATCCCCAGCGGTTTAAGGAACCAATCGACGGCCACTATGAAACGCCTGTCACCGCTATAGCCGCACATCTCTGCGGCACAGACCGCGGTAACGATGTGCGTGACGTGTTCCGTGACTGTCTTCGACGGCGAGTCGCACTCTGCCGCCACGTCGTTGCGCACTGGCTGTCCGTGCTCGATCCAAAATCGTTGTGCTTCTTTTGCCACATCCAGGCGCTCGGATGGATGCACCTCGTCGATGTCGGCGCCGTTCACCACGTCACGTGCCAACTCAGATAGCGGCGTGTTTTCGCGTTGTGGCATATCGGGCGGCGCCCGCCGAGCGCGACGAATGTGCCATCGCTCGCGTGCCACAGACGTGGCGAGGTCCTCGGGTGCCGGCGGCGCGTCCACGATCTTGCTCACTTGCCGCCTGCCTTGCGCCCGATGGAAACGACCTTGCCGGTTTTTCTGCCCTGACAATATGCGGCCCAATCTGCCATCAGCGCGACGCGTTTCTGGAATAAGTCACTGCGCAGGTACGCTGCCTCAGTCGCGTCTGCGACAACGTGCGCCAATGCAGACTCGATTATTTCCCGCGGATGCCCGGTGCTCTCCGCGGCCCAGTCTCGAAACGTGCTGCGGAATCCGTGGACAACAACATCCGGCAGGTCCATTCGCTTCAATACAGCCAGCATCGCAGCATTCGATAAAGCTGTGCCTTCGCGCAGACCGGCGAACACGAACGCCTGACCCTTGACGCGCTGGGCTTGCATGTCCTTGATGATCTGTACGGCCCGCGCCGACAGCGGGACTCGATGAATGCGATGCGCCTTCATCCGTGCTGCCGGCACAGTCCAGACTTCGTGCTTGAGGTCGAACTCGTCGAATCTGGCACCGGTGATTTCACCGGTGCGGGCGGCGGTCAGTATCAGGAATTCCAAAGCACGCGGCGCGATGCCTTCCATGCCTCTTAGTTTGGTCAGGAAGGCCGGCAGCTCGACATGTGGCAGGGCAGGGTGATGTTGCACACGCTTGGCGCGCGAGATTGTCGGCAGTATGTTCTCCAAGTGGCCTCGCCATCTGGCTGGGTTTTCCCCTTCACGGAAGCCGCGCACCTTTGCCCAGTCGAGCACGGCCTCTATGCGCGCACGCAATCGGGTCGCGGTTTCGTGCTTCGTCTTCCAGAGCGGTTCGATCGCTTTTACAACCATGCCGGTGTCGATCGTGGCGACGGGCAGGGCACCGAAAACTGGCCCGGCGTACATGTCCAGAGTGCTTGTCCATTGCGCGGCATGCTTTTTGTTCGACCAACTCGCCCGGTGCGCATCGATGTACCGCTCGGCGCAGGTCGTGAATGAGACGGCCTTTGCCACATCGAGGGCGCGCTCGCGTTTACGCTGGTCGCGGTGCTCGATAGGGTCTATCCCATCCAGCAGCAGCACACGGCACGCGGCGGCACGCTGGCGGGCATCGGCAAGGCTTACGTCATGCACTGGCCCTAGGCCCATCTCACGCTGCCTGGGCACCTCCATGCCCTTGTTGTTGATACGTGTGCCGATGGTGTAACGGAAGATCCATGACTTCGTGCGGCGCGTGTGACTGCCGCGCATGGCTGTTACGGACAGATAAAGGCCGGCTCCGTCAGCGAAATAGCCGACGCGTTTCGCGTGCTCGACATCCTTCGCGGTCAGCCTGCTCATTTTGCGTCCCATCTGTACCCCCACATGAACCCACATTCATTTTCTGGAAGTTACTGGACGGTGTAAAACGTGTCAAGACAAATGTGCCTTGTTTTTCAGGGATAAATGGCGCTTTTCTGAACTTATCTGGACGTGGCTGGATGGTGTTCTAGCGGTCACCCTCTCCGCCATTTCATTAATTCCCGCGTTCTGCTTCCGCGACGGCGCGTTACATCCGCTGGAGGCCGTGGCGGCGGTTTCGATTGCACCGACCACGCGGCTGGTTTAACCTTGCGCGCCTGCTTTCGCCGCAGGCAGTCGTATCCCGGAGAGGTGTCCGAGCGGTTTAAGGAGCACGCCTGGAAAGTGTGTGTACGGGAAACCGTACCGAGGGTTCGAATCCCTCCCTCTCCGCCATTTAAAACATGAGGGGCGCGAATGCGCCCCTCATGTTTTAAATGGCTTTAGAATGGGCATTCGAACCCGATTCAATAGCCGAATCCCGACACACATGGATGTGTGAGTGCCGCGGAGCGCAGGATGCGCGAGAGCGGCCTCCTTCTCCGCCATTCCCCATTTTCTTCCAATATCCCGCATACACGTTTACCCGCCCGCCGCCGGCAGGTAAACTCGCGTGCGGTGGTAAGCCGATGTTGCGGCTCGCCCTACGATGCTTAAATTATGGCGGCGAAGGCCGGTTCCTCTTGTGACGGAAGGTTGTGAACCCGGTCAGGTCCGGAAGGAAGCAGCCGCAGCAGCCATTCCGGGTGCGAGGGTGCGGCCGGCCCGAGCCGCCACCCGTATTTACTGATTGCAGGTCAACCATGCTGAGTGAATGTCCATGAGCTATCAGGTGCTGGCACGCAAGTGGCGCCCGCGCCGGTTCGCGGACCTGGTCGGGCAGACGCATGTGGCGCGTGCACTGATCAATGGACTCGATCATGATCGACTGCATCATGCCTTTCTGTTCACCGGCACGCGCGGCGTCGGCAAGACCACGATTGCCCGCATCCTCGCCAAATCCCTGAATTGCGAAGCCGGTGTCAGCTCGCAACCGTGCGGCAACTGCCAGTCGTGCCGCGAAGTGGACGAGGGGCGATTTGTCGACCTCATTGAAGTGGATGCGGCCTCGCGCACCAAGGTGGATGACACGCGCGAACTGCTCGACAATGTGCAATACGCGCCGACTCGCGGGCGCTACAAGGTGTACCTGATCGACGAAGTGCATATGCTTTCCGGGCACAGTTTCAACGCGCTGCTCAAGACCCTGGAAGAGCCGCCCCCGCATGTGAAGTTTCTGCTCGCCACCACCGATCCGCAGAAGCTGCCCGTGACAGTTCTGTCGCGTTGCCTGCAGTTCCATTTGAAGCGCCTGTCGCCGGAGCAGATCGCCACCCAGCTTGAGAAGATTCTCGGTGCCGAGGGCATCGCCTTCGACGCGGCCTCGCTGAAGCTGCTGGCGCGCTCCGCGGATGGCAGCATGCGTGATGCCCTGAGCCTGCTCGATCAGGCCATCGCTTTTGGTGGCGGCAAGGTGAGCGAAGCAGAAGTGCGCGAGATGCTTGGCAGTATCGACAACAGTGTCATCGAATCCATTCTCGAAGCATTGGTGCAGGCCGATGCGCAGGGTCTGCTGGCGGCCGTGGCCGATGCCAGCGACCACAATGCCGACCCCGAGGGAGTGTTGAACGAACTGCTCCTCGCCCTGCATCGTCTGGCATTGCTCCAGACAGCACCAGAAGCGGAGATCGATGCCGATCATGCCGATATGTTGCGCAACGTCGCCAGCCGCGTGACGCCGGAAGATGTGCAGCTGTTCTATCAGATCGGTTTGCATGGACGACGCGACATTGCCTTGGCGCCGGATGCACGCAGCGGGCTGGAGATGACGCTGTTGCGCATGCTGGCCTTCCGGCCGGCGGCGCCGGCAGCCGGCACACACGCCACCGGCAATGCGCCCGCTGCACGGCCGGCTGCGGCGCAGACAGCAGGTGCGAGCGCCGCTGTCCGGTCCGCACCGGCAGTGGAAACACAGCCGCGCCCGCCGGTTGCCGTCGTTGCCATGCCGTCACCGGCGCCCGCTGCCACGAACGGCGAATCCTGGAGCGAAACGGTGAGCAAGCTCGGCCTGACCGGGCTGACGCGCGAACTCGCGAACCATTGCACACTCGACGCATACGAAGACGGCGTGCTGCGGCTCACCCTGGATCGGGCCTCCGCGCATTTGCTCAACAAGGAACGCGAGGCGGTGTTCAGGCAGGCACTCGCCCAACATTACGGACGCGCGGTGGACCTGCGCATCGCGCCCGGCAGCCCGCAGGCGGAGACGCCGGCGCGCGAGCGTCTGCGCACCCAGAGCGAGCGTCAGCAGGCGGCGGTCGAAGTCATCATGACCGATCCGAATGTCCAGGCCTTGCAGGAAAACTTCAGCGCCAAGGTCGACGCCGGCTCCATCCGGCCGAAGACCTGACCCGGCAACCCGACAACAGGTGAAGAATGATGAAAGGCGGATTGGGAAACATCATGAAGCAGGCGCAGGCCATGCAGGAGAATCTGCGCAAGGCCCAGGAAGAATTGGCGCACATCGAGGTCAACGGCAGTGCGGCGGGTGGACTGGTCAAGATCGTCATGACCTGCCGGCATGACGTGAAGCGCGTCAGCATCGACCCGGCGCTGCTCAAGGATGACAAGGAAGTGCTCGAAGACCTGGTGGCCGCGGCCATGAACGATGCGGTGCGCAAGGCCGAGGAGGCGACCCAGCAGAAGATGGCCGGCCTGACCTCCGGACTCGGTATCCCCGGTCTCAACCTGCCGTTCTGACAGCGTGTCCGACTCGCCCGCCATCGAAGCTCTCAAGCAGGCGTTGCGGCGCCTGCCCGGCGTGGGGCCGAAATCCGCGCAGCGCATGGCCTTTCACCTGCTGGCGCGCGATCGCGATGGCGCCCGCCAGATCGCCGAGGCGCTGCGCGTGGCGCTCGAGCGCGTCGGCCACTGCCGGCGCTGCAACGACTTCAGCGAAGAGGAAATCTGCCCGCTGTGCGCATCGCCGCGCCGCGATCATTCATTGCTGTGCGTGGTGGAATCGCCGGCCGATCTTTCCTCCATCGAGCAGTCCAGCGCCTTCAACGGACAGTACTTCGTGCTCATGGGGCGGTTGTCGCCGCTCGATGGCATCGGGCCGGACGAGATCGGCATCGCCCGCCTTGAGGCGCTGCTCGACGAGGGTCGGGTGAAAGAAGTCATTCTCGCCACCAACCTGACGGTCGAGGGTGAGGCCACCGCGCACTACATCAGCGAGCTGGCGCGTGCCCGCGGCATCCGCGCCACGCGTATCGCCTATGGGGTGCCGGTGGGCGGCGAGCTCGAGTACACTGATCGCGGCACGTTGGCGCGCGCGCTGACGGGGCGGCGCGACGTGTGAACGGAAGTCAAAACACAGAATTACTGAAATGAATCAAACCATCCTGATGAGGAATACGGCATGCAAACGGTAGTTGGCTCCGACGTATTTTTTCTGCTTATTGGCGCCATCCTGGTGCTCGCCATGCATGCCGGCTTCGCGTTTCTCGAAGTGGGCACGGTGCGCAAGAAGAATCAGGTGAACGCGCTCATGAAAATCCTGGTGGATTTCAGCGTCTCGACCGTCGCCTATTTTTTCGTCGGCTATGCCGTGGCCTACGGCATTAACTTTCTCGCCGGTGCACCGGCGCTATCGGCGAAGAGCGGCCTCGAGCTCACCAAGTTCTTCTTCCTGCTGACCTTCGCTGCCGCCGTGCCGGCGATTATCTCCGGCGGCATCGCCGAGCGTGCGCGCTTCTGGCCGCAAGTGGTCGCGACCGCAGTGATTGTTGGCGTCGTCTATCCGTTCTACGAAGGCATCGTGTGGGGCGAACGCTTCCATGTGCAGGCGCTGCTCGAATCCGGATTCGGTTTCAAGTTCCACGACTTCGCCGGTTCCGTGGTGGTGCATGCCATGGGCGGCTGGATCGCGCTCGGTGCGGTGCTGCTGCTGGGCGCGCGCAAGGGCCGCTACACCAAGGACGGCAAGGTCATTGCCATCCCGCCGTCCAACATCCCGTTCCTGGCGCTTGGTTCGTGGATACTGGTGGTGGGCTGGTTCGGCTTCAACGTCATGAGCGCGCAAGGGCTCGACAAGATCAGCGGGCTGGTGGCGATGAATTCGCTCATGGCCATGGCCGGCGGTGTACTCGGTGGCCTGATGGCCGGCCGCAACGACCCGGGCTTTGCCCACAACGGCGCGCTCGCCGGCCTGGTCGCGGTGTGTGCCGGTTCGGATGTGATGCATCCGATCGGCGCACTGGTGGTCGGCGGCGTGGCCGGTGTGCTGTTTGTCATCGTATTCACGCTCGCCCAGCATCGCTGGAAGATCGACGATGTGCTCGGCGTCTGGCCGCTGCACGGTCTGGCCGGAACCTGGGGCGGAATTGCCTGCGGGATTTTCGGTTCCCAGGCGCTGGGCGGCATGGGCGGGGTGTCGCTGCTGGCGCAGATTCTGGGCACGCTCGGCGGCGTGGCCATCGCCCTGATCGGCGGGCTGGTCGTGTACGGTGCGCTCAAGAAGTGGGTCGGTATTCGCCTGAGCGAGGAAGAGGAGTACGAAGGTGCGGACCTCAGCATCCACAAGATCTCCGCTAACCCCGAGGAAGATATGACCCACTGATTCGGGACACCCGCAGGAGCCGGACCAAAAGGGCGCCAGACGGCGCCCTTTTTTTACCCGCAACGCTTCAACAGGGCCTGCATGGGCGGAGTCCATTCCCACATTTATCGCGTGCGATATGGCCCCCGCGCGCGGGAAAACCGCCGGGGAATGGCGCACGTTGGCGCGGAACTTGCAGTGTTTTGCCGTGGCCGCTGCCTCAAGAAGACGCGATTGCGTCCGATATCCAGCAGAGCGGGCAGAGCAGAAAAATCGAATGACGAGGGGAAAGGCGTGGGTATTCTGAACAATTCCAAGATTCGCACCAAACTCACGATGTTCGTTGTTATTTCCGCGCTGGTGCTCGTCACCACAGGCGGAGTCGGCATCATCGGCATCACCGTCTCGAAAAGCGCCTTGCTGTCGGTGTACAACGAGCATCTGCTTGGCATCAATCAGCTGAATGAGTTGCGCAACCGGCAGATGCAGATTCGTATCCAGCTGTTGACGTCGCGCCAGGAGACCGACGCGTTCGAGATCACGGATGGCATGGACAAGGTACGCAGCCACATCTTCAATATCGAGAACCTGATTACAGAATACAAAGAGCGCGTGCGGCATGACGAGCAGAAAAAACTGCTCGATGAATTTGTGGCGGCGCGCGTCAATTTCGGCATGACCGGTGTGATGCCGATGATCGATCTTCTGCAGAAGTCGGACTTCCGCCAGGCCGACGTGCTGCGCAAGCAGGCGCTGGAGCCGGCGTACGACAAGGCTTCGCAGGGTATTGACGCGCTCATTCAGTACCAGGTGGAGCAGGCCAAGAACGAGTATGAACGTGTTTCACTCCTGACGAACTCCATTTACGTGTTGTCTATCGGCGCGGTCATTGCCGGACTGGTATTCTCGGTCGTGATCGGCCTGCTGATTGCGCGCTCGGTGAGTCGCGGCGTGTCAGCGCTCGAACAGGCGGCAGCGCGCCTGGCCAAGGGCGATCTTACGGCGCGCGCTGAATTCAACTCCAAGGACGAGCTGGGTGAAGTGGCGGGTGCCTTCAACCACATGGCCGGGGATTTCGCGTCGCTGATCGGTGAGCTGCGCCAGTCGGCCGACCAGGTGGCCGGTTCCGCCGCCACACTGTCAACGACCTCGGACCGCGTGTCGGAAGTGTCGAAGGCGCAGGTGGCCGGTGCCGGCAGCGCCGCCAATTCCATCGAGGATCTCAATGCCGCCGTCAAGGAGATCGCTCGGCGCGCCGAGGGTGCGGTGACCGCCGCCGACGAGGCCAATGCCATGTCCGACCACGGCCAGCGTGTGGTGACGGGCGCGGTGCAGGGCATTCAACAGGTAGCGTCCACGGTGAGCGCGACGGCGGGCCTCATGGCCGCGCTCGGCCAGCGCTCGAGTCAGATCGGTCAGATCATCCAGGTGATCAGGGGAATTGCCGAACAGACCAACCTGCTGGCACTCAATGCCGCGATTGAGGCGGCGCGCGCCGGCGAGCAGGGCCGTGGTTTCGCCGTGGTGGCGGACGAAGTGCGCAACCTTGCCGAGCGCACGTCCGCCGCGACCGGCGAGATATCCGATATGATCAAGGCCATTCAGTCCGAAACCGGCAATGCCGTTGCCGCCATGGAAACGGGCAGTCGTCAGGCGGAAGGTGGCGTGGAACAGGCGAACCAGGCGATGCAGGCGTTGCAACAGATCAATAGCAGCGTAAAGCGCGTCGTGGACATGATTCAGGGCATTGCGGCGGCGACCCGCTCACAGAGCCAGGCGGCCGACAGCATCACCGTGCGCGTCGAACAGATATCGGAGATGGCCAAGGACAACAGCAAGCACATCGACCAGACAACCCATGCCTCGCATGACCTGCACAAGTTGTCGGCTCACCTGCAGCAACTGGTGAGCCACTTCAAGGTGTGAACTGCGAATGCATCACGCCCTGTGCAGGGCGTTGATCTTGGCGGCGCAGATGAAGTCATTCTCCGAGAGTCCGTTCACGGAGTGGGTACTGAAGCGCACCCGGCAGCGGTTGTAGCCCACTTCCAGGTCTGGATGGTGATCCTCGCGGTGCACGATCCAGGCCAGCGCATTCACAAACGCCAGGGTTTCGTAATAGTTGCCGAATTTCCAGGTGCGCGTTATCTCGCTGGCTGGCTCGTTCAGTGCCCAGCCGCGGATTTCGCCCAGCAGTTTTTCCGCCTCGGCACGGTTCAGGGCTGCTCCCGCACGTGGCTGGCAGGACATGGCGAGCAGGGTGGTCATGGCGGTTGCCGCGTTTTCCCTATTTGAATTTGTAGAACGATTCGTCGAGGTGGTTTACGAGGTCGTTGATCTGTCCGCGATCCAGTTTCAGGCCGGTCTGGCGCACGCAATTATTCACCTGACCGATAAGCGCCTCGGGACTATTTATCCGCCGGTTGGCGCGTGTGTACACGCTGCTGTCATGGCAGGCGACGCATTGCTTGTCGTGCAGCGCCTTGCCTTTCGCGGCATCGCCCGGCAGCAGTGCGGCGTGCACGCTGCCGGCGACCAGAGTGAGGGGTAACAAAAGAAGCGTGGCCTTGTTCATTCCTATTTCTCCATGTGTAGGGGTTAGGTTACGCCAGCGATTGCAAATGCGCGATGCGCAGCGACGCCGGTGGATGCGAATCGTAGAACGCCGAATACACCGGGTCCGGCGTCAGGGTGCTGGCATTCTCGCGGTACAGCTTCACCAGTGCGCTGATCATCGGCTTGATGTCGGCCTGGTCGGCGGCATAGGCATCCGCCTGGTATTCGTGACGACGCGAGCCCCAGGCCATGAGCGGCTGAAGGAAGAAGGTGAACACCGGCCCGGCCATGAGGAACAGAATGAGCGCAGCGTACGCCGAGGCGCTGGAGACTCCGAGCCCCTGATAGAACCACGGCTGCTGGATCAGCCAGCCGAGCAGCGCGAGCCCGGCGAGGCTCATGCCGAACAGCAACACGATGCGCTTGATGATGTGACGATGGTGGAAGTGACCGAGTTCATGGGCTAGCACTGCCTCGATTTCCGGGCCGCGCAGGGTCTTGAGCAGGGTGTCGAAGAACACCACGCGCTTGTTGCGCCCGAAGCCGGTGAAGTAGGCATTGCCGTGCGCCGAGCGGCGCGAGCCGTCCATGACGAAAATGCCGCGGCTGCGGAAACCGGTGCGCCGCAACAGCGCCTGGATGCGCGTCTGCACGCTGCGGTTCTTGAGCGGTGTGAACTTGTTGAACAACGGCGCGATGACGGACGGGTAGGCCCACATCATAAGAAGCGTGAAGCCCGACCACAGTAGCCACAGGTAGAACCACCACAGCGTTTCGGCGGATTGCATGAGCCAGAGCGCCGCGAGCGCGAGCGGGGCGCCGAGCACAAACAGCAGCAGGGCCTGCTTCAGCAGATCAGCGACGAACAGCGCGGGCGTGGAGTGATTGAAACCGAAGCGCTGCTCGATGACGAAGGTCTGATAGACGGTCGCCGGCAGATCGAGCAGGCCGATGATCAGGAACACGCTCAGCAGGAACAGCGTGCCGGTGACCAGCTCACCGAATCCCGCCGCCCGCCAGCCCTGGTCGAGGAATTCGAGTCCGCCGCCGAGCGTCCAGCCGAGCAGCAGCAGCGCATCGATCACCCCCGCCACCATCGCGAAGCGCGTCTTGGCCACCGTGTAATCCGCGGCCTTGCGGTGCGCCTTGAGCAGGATCTTGCCGCGGAACGGCCCCGGCACCTGGCGGCGATGGCCGAGCACGTGCCGGATGTGGCGGCGCGCCAGCCACAGGCGTGTCAGCAGCGTGCCGGTGAGCAGAATCAGGAAAATCTGGGTGAAGAGCGCTGTGGACATGGTTCTCCGGGTAAGTGGCTGTGGCTGCGTGTTATCATGGATAAAAAATCATTCTAATCGCAACCGGCCGCACGCCCAACCTTAAGGGAAGACCCATGCCGCAAGACCCGAACGCCCTCATCTGGATAGACCTGGAAATGTCAGGGTTAAACACCGAAACCGACAAGATCATCGAGATCGCGACCATTGTCACCGACAGCCAGCTCAACATCCTCGCCCAAGGACCGGTGCTGGCCGTGCATCAGCCGGATGAGGTGCTGAACACGATGGACGAGTGGAACACCCGCACCCACGGCGGCAGCGGCCTCACCCAGCGCGTGCGCGAATCCACCCTGAGCGAGGCCGACGCCGAGCGCGAGACCTTGGAGTTTCTCCAGCAGCACGTGCCGAAGAACAAGTCACCACTGTGCGGCAACAGTATTTGCCAGGACCGGCGCTTCCTCGCGCGCGGCATGCCGCAACTCGAATCGTACGTGCACTACCGCAATCTCGACGTGAGCTCGATCAAGGAACTGGTGCGCCGCTGGAAGCCGGAGATTGCCAGTGGCTTCGACAAGAAGAACACGCACAAGGCGCTGGATGACATTCTGGAGTCGATTGCTGAGCTGAAGTATTACCGGGAGCATTTCTTCAAATAGTTTTTCCCCTCTCCCTCTGGGAGAGGGCCAGGGTGAGGGCTGTTGAATCGCCTCCGGCGATGCCAGAGGGCTTTGATGCCGCTAGCCGCGCGGCAGCGGCTTACTTTCTTGTTGCGACAAGAGAGTAACCAGAGAAACGCCCACCCGGTCGCTTCGCCGGCTCTTCGAGCCGGTTCCCTGCGCTCCT